>NZ_LZMM01000042.1:0-3371 GCF_001665945.1 Kocuria sp. ICS0012
GGATGCGCACGACCATGCGGTTCACCGATTCCTTGTCCGCGGAGCCGTCCCCGGCGACCGCGGCCTTGACCTCGGACGGGGTGTGCCACGCGACCGGGATGCCCCGCGCCGCGGCCGCGGCGATCACGACGCCCGTGGCCTGGGCCGTGCCCACGACCGTGGGAGCGTTGTTCTGCGCGAACACGCGTTCCACGGCCACGACGTCCGGGCGGAAGCGGTCCATGAGTTCCTCGGCGGCCCGCATGATCGACAGCACGCGGTGTTCGAGGGCCTCGTGCGCGCGCGTCCCGCTCACCTGGACGTGCACGAACGTTCCGGTTCGCTGCGCGGACATGTCCACCACGGCGAAACCGCACCGGGTGAGACCGGGGTCCACCGCGAGCACGCGCTGTTGGGACTGCCGGGCCACCACGGGACTCACGGAATTACTCGTCGTCCTCGAGCACGGCCATGACCTCGGCCGGGATGTTGGCGTTCGAGTAGACGTTCTGCACGTCGTCGAGCTCCTCGACCGCGTCCGCGAGCTTGAGGAACTTGCGAGCGCCCTCGGCGTCCAGGTCCACCTTCATGGTGGGGCGGAACTGGGGGTCGTCGTTGTTGTACTCGAGACCGGCCTCGTCCAGGGCGGTGCGGATCGCGGGCAGGTCGGTCGCCTCGCTGACCACCTCGAAGTCGTCGGACTCGTCGAGCACTTCCTCGGCGCCGGCGTCGAGCACGGCCATCAGGACGTCGTCCTCGGTGAGACCGTCCGTCTTGGCGACCTCCACCACGCCCTTGCGCTCGAACAGGTACGCCACGGAACCGGAGTCCGCCATGGTGCCGCCGTGGCGGGTCACGGCCACGCGCACCTCGGAGGCCGCGCGGTTCTTGTTGTCCGTGAGGCACTCGATGTACAGCGCGGTGCCTTGCGGGCCGCGGGCCTCATAGAGGATCTCGGTGTAGTCGATCGTCTCGCCCGTGAGCCCGGCGCCGCGCTTGATCGCGCGGTCGATGTTGTCGTTGGGCACCGAGTTCTTCTTGGCCTTGGAGACCGCGAGTTCGAGTGCGGGGTTACCCGAGGTGTCCGCGCCGCCCATGCGGGCCGCGACCTCGATCCCCTTGATGTACTTGGCGAACGCCTTGGCGCGCTTGGCGTCAATCGCCGCCTTCTTGTGCTTGGTCGTGGCCCACTTGGAGTGACCTGACATGAATGACCTCCTCGAAAGAATGCGTCCGGCCCCTGCGGACCGGACACGGATCGACCTCCATGATAACGAGCGCGGGGCGGGGCCCGTCAGCGCGGGCGCGACGCGGCGACGTCGCGGGCGCGCTGGGCGAGCGTGTCGTCGAGTTCCCCCTCCGGCAGGGTCTCGCCGCGCAGCTCGAGCGCCGCCGCGAGCAGGAAGTCCGCGACGCGCGGGTTCTTGGGCAGCAGCGACCCATGCAGGTAGCTGCCCAGCACGTTCGCGGTGCGCGCACCCTCCGTGGCGTCCTGCCCGTTGTTGCCGGCCCCCGAGACGACACTCGCGAGGGGCTGTTGCCCGGCGCCCAGGTGGGTGAGCCCCGAGTGGTTCTCGTAGCCGACGATCGTGCCCAGGTCCGCGGACTCGGTCACGATGTTGCCGATCAGCCGTTCCGGACCGGCCACCGTCTCGAGGTCGAAGATCCCGATCCCGGACAGTGTCTCCCCGGTCCCCGTGCGGAAACTGTGCCCGAAGAGCTGGTAGAGCCCGCAGATCGCGAGCATGGGCACGCCTCGGGCCACGGCCTCGTGCAGTCGCGGTGCCACCACGGCGAGGTCGTCGGCCACGCGGAACTGTCCCGAGTCCTGTCCTCCGCCGCCCACGAAGAGGTCGGCGTTCTCGGGCCACGGGTCGCCGGGGTTGTAGTCCACGATCTCGGTCTCGAGGCCGCGGCGTTCGGCGCGGCGCTTGAGCGTGAGTGTGTTGCCCCAGTCGCCGTAGATGTTCATGTCCCGGGGGTAGAGCTGCACGATGCGCAGCGCCCCGGCGGTGTCGTGTGCCACGGTGTCCTCCTAGATGGCCGCCACGTGCGTCATGTCGCCCAGGATCCTGCGCAGGGAGAGCATGGCCGTGTACGTGCAGAAGATTCTCATGGGGCGCTCCCCCGAGTCCGCGATGAACCGGCGTAACGCGTCCTCGAGGTCCGGTTCCACCGTGGCCACGCGCACGAGGTCGTAGTCCAGGCGCAGCGCCATGTCCCACGCGCGCACGCCCGAGACCATGTCCACGCCGCCGTCGCGCAGCGCGTCGAAGTCCACGTCCCACAGCCACGAGACGTCCCGGCCGTCCGCGTACTGGTCGTTGATCGCGATCATCGTGGCGTAGTCCTGCGCGGAGGCCGAGGCCAGGGAGAGCCGGAAGCCCGCGGGGTTCTTCACGAGCAGCAACTGCAGGGGCTTGTCCTGGACCGTGATGGTCTCCCCGCGACCGAACGCCGGGGTGACCTCCCCCAGTTCGGCCACCAGGGAGGGGACGTCCGCGGCGTCGCCGAGCACCTGCAAGCTCGTGGCGAGGGCGGCCGCGGCGTTGTACTGGTTGTAGACGCCGTACAGGTCCACCGTGGCGTCGTGCTTGCGCCCGCGCACGTCGAGTTCCACGCTGCGCGCGTTCACGGCCTCGAGCACGACGTCGGCGTCGGGCCGACGCGCGGACGGCACGTCCGAGTCCTGGGCGCCGGGGTCCACCTGCCGTAGCCCGTCACGCATGTCGTCGTCGGACGGGAACATGGGGCGCAGTGCGTCCGAGAGCCCGAACCAGCTCACGGCGGTGTCCTCGGTCACGTCCTGGGCGAGGCTCGCGATCCGAGGGTCCTCGCGGTTGAGCACGATCGTGCCCGTGGTGGCGCGCGCGACCTGGCTCAGCATCCGGCGCGTGGTGTCGATCTCCCCGAACCGGTCGAGCTGGTCCCGCATCACATTGAGCAACAGCGAGATCCGGGGCCGGACTTGCTTCACGAAGTGCACCGCGTGGGCCTCGTCCAGCTCAAGCACCGCGACGTCCGCCACGAGCCGACCGAACGCGTCCATCTCCGCGAGCAGGGACGCCGCGACACCGCGCACGAAGTTGGAGCCCGTGCGATTGGTGAACACGCGCAGTCCTTGTGAACGCAACAACTGGACGGTCATCTTGGTCGTGGTGGTCTTGCCGTTGGTGCCGCTGATCACCACCACGCCGAGTGGCAGCTTGGCGAGCTCCTCCGCGACGAACCCGGGGTGCAGTTTCTCCATGACCAGGCCGGGGAAGGCGGAGCCACCGCCGCGCAGGCTCGACGCCCAGCGCACCCCCTGGCCGAGGACACGTACGAGTGGTCGGGACATGGTCTCCATCCTAGTGAGCGGGCGGATTCGCCCGGCGGGGCGGTCCGGGGCC
>NZ_LZMM01000043.1:0-62247 GCF_001665945.1 Kocuria sp. ICS0012
CGGGTGGGGGTGTTACCGACCTGCGTCATGCTGAATCCTCCTGAAGATCCCAGGAGGGGAAGAACACCACCCGCCGTCGTGGTCTAGACTGGCGTCTCAACGACAGGGGAGCGCCACCGCGGCGCTGAGAGTGCGCGTGAGCGCAGACCCTCGAACCTGATCCGGCTCGTACCGGCGCTAGGGAGTCGAGTATCTCAAGGACCCGCTCGCAACGGCGGGTGGTGTTCTTCCCCTCCTGGGATCTTCAGGAGGATTCAGCATGACGCAGGTCGGTAACACCCCCACCCGTACACCGCGCGCAGGCGGCAACCGCAGCTCGTCGTGGCGGGTCGTGGACATCGTGGTCACCGCCGTGTTGGCCGCGGTGTGCGCCGTGATCTTCTGGATGTGGTCCAACCTCCTGTACCCGGCGGTCTCGGCGGGCACGGTGGCCTACCCGCCGTCCGCGGGCCTCATCGCGGGGGGCTGGCTCGTGGCGGGTACCCTGGGCGCCCTGATCATCCGCAAACCGGGCGCGGCCCTGTTCTGCGAGTTGCTCGCGGCCGTGATCGAGGGCTTCCTGGGTACGCATTTCGGGTGGCTCGTGGTGCTCTCCGGTCTGGTGCAGGGCCTCGGCGTGGAGGTCGTGTTCCTCCTGACCCGCTACCGCCGGTTCGGTCCCGTGACCGCGGCGATCGGCGGGGCGGTGTCCGGGCTGTTCCTGGGCGTGAGCGAGAACATCATGTACAACTTCGAGTGGGCCCTGGACCAGCAGGTCGTCTACGCGGCGCTGACCACGCTCTCCGGGGCCGTGATCGCCGGGCTGCTCATGTGGGCCGTGATGAAGGCCCTGCAGGCCACGGGTGTCCTCGGAGCACTGGCCTCCGGCGCCGTGCGCCGATGACCGCGGAACCGACCGTGCAGCTCACGGGCGCGCGGGTGGTCCTGGAGGGGTTCGGATGGCATCACCCCGGCCGCGAGACGCCCAGTCTGGTGGACCTGGACCTGATCATCGAGCCCGGCGAACGCGTCCTGCTTCTGGGCCCGTCCGGGGCCGGCAAGTCCACGCTCCTGCAGGCACTGGCCGGTGTGGACCAGGACCCTGACGGCCGTTCCGCATCGGGCGGGTTGAGCGTCGCGGGTGTCGACCCGCGCGACGCCCGCGGCACGGTGGGCTTCATGCACCAGGACCCCGAGACGCAGGTGGTCCTCTCGCGCGTGGGGGACGACGTCGCGTTCGGCCTCGAGAACCTCGCCGTCCCCCGCGAACGGATCTGGCCTCGCGTGCGGGAATCGCTCGCGCGCGTGGGCCTGGAGCTTCCTCTCGATCACCCCACCACGGCGCTGTCCGGGGGCCAGAAACAACGTCTCGCGCTCGCCGGGACCCTGGCCATGCGCCCGCGGTTGCTGTTGCTGGACGAACCCACGGCGAGCGTGGACCACGAGGGGGCGCAGCAGTTGTGCCGCGCCGTGGCCGATGCGGTGCGTGAGGACGGGACGACCCTCGTGGTCGTGGAGCACAGGGTGGCCCTGTGGGAACCGGTCGTGGACCGCGTGATCGTGCTGGGCGACGACGGTCGGGTGGCCTTCGACGGCCCCGCGCAGCAGACCCTGCAGGACGCCCGGGAGCTGTTGCAGCACCAGGGGACGTGGGTCCCCGGCTGGGTACCGCGCACTCGCACTCCCGTGCATGCCTTGAAGGGCATGGATCCCGCGGCACGGCGGACAACCTCCTCCACGGAGCCACACGGCAACACGCCACTCGCGGCGTGTTCGGAGAATGCGCGGGCCGCGTCGTCCATGAGAGCTCCGGATGTCGCGGAGTCTGCGCAGGATACGGGTGGTTCCCCCACCGTGTCCGTCGCCATCGCACGGGGCACCACCTTGTTGAGCGCGCGCGACCTCGCCGTGTCCCGGAGCCAACCGGGCCGGCGAGCGCTCGCGCGGCGGCGTCGTCGGGCGCTCACCGCGTGGCGGCGTGGGGAGACGTACCCGGAACCGGATGTGCGCCCGGGGGCCGCGCCGGCGGCGGAGAACATCACCGTGGACGTCCGCGCGGGGCACGCGCTGGCCGTCACGGGCGTCAACGGCGCGGGGAAGTCCACCCTCGCGCTGACCCTCGCCGGACTGCTGCTGCCCGTGCGCGGTACCGTGCGGGCCACGGCCGCCCTCGCGACCGACGCGCCCGCCGATCCCTCCCTGTGGGACGGCGCGGAACTGGTCTCCCGCGTGGGCACCGTGTTCCAGCACCCCGAGCACCAGTTCCTGCGGCCCACGGTGCGCGAGGAACTCGCGTTCGGTCCCCGACAACGACGACGCCGCGCGGGCCGACGCGATGCGCGCGTCACCGACGCGATGGCGGACGCGGACGGCGCCCGGGTGGCCGAGCTGCTGCGACGGCTGCGCCTCGAGGAGCTTGCCGAGGCCAACCCGTTCACCCTGTCCGGCGGGCAGAAGCGGCGACTGTCCGTGGGCACGGTCCTGGCGGCGTCCCCGCGCGTGCTGATCCTGGACGAACCCACGTTCGGTCAGGACGCCCGGACCTGGAAGGAGCTCGTGGACCTGTTGGTCGAGGAGCTGGACGGGGGAACGGCCGTGGTGGTCGTGACCCACGACCGGGATCTGGTCGCGGCCCTGGGCGCGCACGAGCTGAGGCTCGGCTCATGAGCACGGTCGCGAGCGTGCTGCCCACCGTGGCCCGCACGGGATTGCTCGCCCGGACGAATGCCGTGGTGAAACTGCTCGGGGCTCTCGTGATCACGGCGGTGCTCGTGGTCAGCGCGGACCCCGTGACGAGCGGCGTGGCACTCGGGGGACAGCTGATCCTGCTCGCCGCCGCCGGGATCGGTCCTTGGCGGTTGCTCACGACCCTGTGGCCGATCGTGGTGGCCGCATTGATCAGCGGGTGGGGGACCGCGGTGCTCTCACCCGAGGGCGGTCCCGTCCTGCTGCACCTGGGCTGGATCACGATCACCACGGGATCCCTCGCGGCCGGTGGCGCGATCGCCCTGCGTGGGCTCGCGATCGCCCTGCCCGGGATCACCGTGCTGCTCACGACCGACCCCACGGACCTCGCGGACGGTCTCGCCCAAACCCTCAAGCTGCCGGCGCGCTTCGTGCTCGCGGCGCTCGCAGCCCTGCGGCTCGTGGAGGTCATGGTCACCGAGTGGGGTGTGCTCGCGGCGGCCCGGCGCGCCCGCGGTGCGGGGGGAGCGCGGGGCCCGTGGGCCGCTCTCACCGAGTTCGCCGGTCTCGCGTTCACGTTGCTCGTGCAGTCCTTGCGCCGGGCCACGCGCCTGGCCATGACCATGGAGGCGCGCGGTTTCGGGGCGGGTCCGCGCACATGGGCGCGCGTGCCCCGTTTCGGCCGCGTGGACGTGGTCGTGGGGTGTGCCACCGTGCTCATCGCGGTCGCCGCGGTGACGCTGTCCCTGCTCACGGGGGCGCACCGCTTCATCTGGCAGTGATGCGCCGAAGGTGACGGGGGAGCACTCGCGCCCGGGCATGTCGAGACGGGACGGGCGGTGCGGGCGGCGACCAGCCGTGACGCGCTCAGCGCCCCGGGCGGCCCAGCAGGAAGTCCGTAAGGGCCCGGGTGAGCTGCGGGTCCGAGGCCACGGGCCGCCCGTCCACACTCGTCACGGGAACCGCGAGCCGCACGGAGGACGTGAGCCACACGGCGCTCGCCCCAAACAGGTCCTCGGGGTACAGCGGTCCGTAGTCCACGGCCCAGCCGCGCTCGCGGGCGGCGTCGAAGATCCGCGCCTGCGACGTCCCCGGCAGCACCCCGCGGGACGGTTCGGGCGTGAGCAGGGTGGGCGCAGCGCCGTCGTCGTGCCGTGCGCACACCACCGAGGACGTGGCGCCCTCCAGGATCCTGTGGTCCGTGGAGGTCATGAACACGGCGTCCTGCGCGCCGTGGGCGTGGGCGTAGCGCACCGCGGCCATGTTGACCGCGTAGGACAGGGTCTTGACCCCCGGGAGCAGCCACGGCAACCCGGTGTCCTCCGCGGGGTCGTGGCCGCGCTCGAGCAACACCACGGACACCCCCGTGCGCCGGGCGGCGAACGTCCGCTTGGGGACGGGCGCGACCGTGAGCCACGCCCACGGCTGATCACCGGGGACACCGCGGCTGATGCTCAACTTGACCGTGTGCTCCGCCCCGAGATCGGCCGAGGGGTCGCGGGCGCCGGGACCGGCCGCCGCGAGCGCCGCCGTCAGGGCCTCGCGCCACGTATCCGCGGACGGTGCGGGCAATTGGGCGGTCCTCGCGGAATGCCCCAGCCTGACCAGGTGGGCGTCGAGCTTGTACGCGGTGCCGTCCAGGACGTGGAGGGTCTCGAAGACGCCGTCCCCGCGGGTGAGTCCCTGGTCCTCGAGGCTCACGTGGGCCTCATGCGGGTCCACGAGCCGCGGCGGGGCACCGATCGGGGAGATCAGCACGGCCGCGGCGGGTCCGGGTGCTGCGGGGGACGGAGCGGGTGTCCCGGCACCGGGCGAAATCACGGGGTATCCCGCTGTTCCGTGCCCGGTTCCTGGGGTGAGGGTCCGGGGTGGAGGATCTCGGCGGACTCCCACACGGGGTCCTCACCGAGGTACTGCTCCTCCTGCTCCGCCCACACGTCCCAGTACTTCTCGTACGTGGCGCCGTCCCGGTCCAGGGCGCGCTGTTTGCGCTGTGAGGCGGGGAGTTCGACCCACACGGAGACGTCCAACAACGCCCGGGCCTCGCGGTGGCACGCCCCGACGCCCTCCACGAGCACGATCTGAGCGGTGCGGGTCAGACGCGGGGTGCCGGGCTCGTTGGTCAGCCAGTCCCACGCGGTCCAGTGGGCGTCCTCCTCGCGGCGCAGCGGTTCGAGGATCTCACCGCGGTACCGTTCCATGCCCTCGAGCAGTCCGTTCCACCCAGGGTAGATGTCCTCGAGGTGGAAGCTCACGACATCGTGCGAGCGCTCCAGCACCTGCGAGAGTTGCTCGGTCAGCGTGGTCTTGCCCGCTCCGGAACGGCCGTCGATGCCCACGATGAACGGCTTGCGCGTGGGTGGGGGCAGCAACCGTGCGAGGTTAACGCCTTCCGGGTACTGGGCGATCTCGTCGTCCTGGAAACCCTCGTCCGGGGAGATCACCGCGCGTCGATCCGATCCTCGACCCACGAGACCACGCCCGGGGTGGCGGCCGTAATCTGTTCCCACGCGGTGTCGAAGTCGTCCGAACCGCCGTACCATGGGTCGGCGATGTCGAGGCCCGCCTGTGAGTCGGCCACGGCCGGGTCGAAGCTGCGAATGAGCCGGACCTTCCGGGCGTCGTCCGTGGGCAGTCGGCGCTGCAGCTGGTCCCTGTGGGACCGGGTCATGGCGAGGATCAGGTCCGCGTCCGCGAGCTCGACGTCCGTGATCCTGTGTGCCTGATGCTCGGGCAGTTCCAGGTGGTTCCTGTTCAGGACGGTGCGGGCGCGGGGATCCACGGGGTTGCCGTGTTCCTCGTCACTCACGCCCGCCGAGCTGACGCGGACGCGCTGCGCGAGACCGGCGTCGGTGAGCTCGGATCGCAGCAGGGCCTCGGCCATGGGCGAGCGGCAGATGTTGCCGGTGCAAACCGTGACGATGGAGAACATGACCTCCACTGTACGAAAAATCCGTTCCCCGTGAGTGGCCTCAAGGTGTCGAGGAGCCACCCCACGTCTGACGTTCGATGCCCGCGAGCAGCAGTTCCAGGCCCGCGATGTATTCCGAGCGGTCGTCGTGTTCACCGAACGAGTCCAGCATGGCACGCACCACCGGGAGCATCCCCGGCCCCGAACGGCCCGCCCGTTCCAGTTTTTCGTGCACCTGCCGGGCGGATTCCTCCGCGGCGGGCCGGTTGTGACGGTGGGCGATTCCCGCGCCCGTTCCGAACGCGTAGTTGGCCACGGCGAGGGATGCGTAGAACCGCTGTTCGGCGTCGAGCTCCATGCGCTGCAGCAACTGTCCCGTGCATTCCCACGTGCGCAACGCGTTCTCCTCGCTGCGGGTGGTGCTGAGCAGCTGCCCGGCGAGCCACGGGTGCTCGCGCATCTGGGAGAACAGGCACAGGCACAGGCACCGCAGTTCCTCGAGGGCCTGCGCCGTGGCCGCGCTCGTACGGGGATCCGCCCTGGGTGCCGGGAAGGCCTCGAACTCCTCCGGCCCCGGCTCACCGTCCCTGCACAGCGCGTGGAACTGGCCCAGCGCGCGGCCCAGGACCTCGCTCGTGACCAGGGCCATGAGGTCGTCCTTGCCGGTGGTGTACCAGTAGAGACTCGCCACGCCGCTGTTGAGCTTGGTCGCGAGCCCGCGCAGGGTCAGGCGCCGCGACCCCTCGCGGTCCAGTACCGCGATCGAGGTGTCCACGATCGTCTCCAGGGACAGCGACGCACGACGCCGCTGGGCCCGGTTCCCGCTCGCCCCGCCCGTGTCGGGGGCGCCGGGCACGTGCTCGCGCGCGGCGCCCCCGGGCCCGTTTCCCGATGGGCTCATGGGCCGG
The DNA here is from genome assembly GCF_001665945.1 of Kocuria sp. ICS0012. Taxonomy (NCBI): domain Bacteria; kingdom Bacillati; phylum Actinomycetota; class Actinomycetes; order Micrococcales; family Micrococcaceae; genus Kocuria; species Kocuria sp. ICS0012. The sequence goes on from NZ_LZMM01000043.1 coordinate 6,484, forward strand.
GGCCGGGAATCGGGATCCGGATCGGGGGATCGTGGTGGGCCGTCGTTCATGCGCACCAACGTACGCAGCGTGGCCGTGCGGGACCAAACGGTGTCCCGGTACGCGAACGCGGGGTGCGCGTCCAATGACGTGCACCCCGCGTTCGGGAGGGGGCCCGGTTCAGCGGGCCATCGGTGTCACTGGTCGTTGCGGTGCTTCGGCGTGGTCTGTTCCCACGGGGCCTCGCCCTCGGGGGTGCCGTCCGCGATGTCGTCGGCGGCCGAGGAGACCCACGCCGACTTGTACGTGAAGTCGGTCTCGTCCCCGTTCTCGTCCGTCTGGCGGTACCACTCGGTGATTGCCGGATCGTGGGAGTCGAAAGTGTTGCCCGCGGCGCGATGACCCTCGGCGTGCTCCACCTGCAGGGCGAAGTTGTCGCCGTGCTCGGCGAGACCCGCGGACACGGCCTTCTCCACGGCGGACACCGCGAAGCGGGTGCGCAGGGTGGCCGGGTCGTTGCGCAGGTCCCGGTAGAGGGCGACCATCATCACGGCCACGATGACCGCGAACGGCAGCGCGGAGACGATCACGAGGTTCTGCATGCCAGCCAGGGCGTCGTCGCCACCCACGAGGAGCATCACGATCGCGATGCCCGCGAGGCACGCACCCCAGAAGATCACGATCCACTTGCTGGGGCTGGGCCGCCCGCGCTGGGTCATGGTGCCCATGACCACGGACGCGGAGTCCGCGCTGGTCACGAAGAAGATGCCGATGACGACCATGGCCAGCACCGAGGTGACGGCCGTGAGCGGGAGCTGGTCGAAGAGTCCGAAGAGCATAGACTCGGCGCCGTTTTCCACGGAGAGGTCCGCCCCGTTCTTCGCGAAGAACATGGCGGAGCCGCCGAAGACGATGAACCACAGGATGCACACGGAGGCCGGGACCACGAGGACCACGGTCACGAACTGGCGGATGGAACGCCCGCGCGAGATCTTGGCGATGAACATGCCCACGAACGGGGACCAGGACAGCCACCACGCCCAGTAGTACACGGTCCAGGTGTTGGAGAACTCGGCGCTGTCAGGACCCCACGCGGCCGACTGTCCGGTCATGAAGAGGTACTCGGAGATATAGGTGGAGAACGTGGAGGGGATCAGCGTGAGCAGGAAGACGGTGGGGCCCACGAAGAACACGAACAGCGCGAGCACGAAGGCCAGCGTCAGGTTGATGTTCGAGAGGTAACGGATACCCCGGGAGACGCCGGACACGGCCGAGATGACGAAGCACACGGACAGCGCGGCGATGATCCCGATCAGGGCGTTGTTGCCCAGCGGGCCGATCCCGCCCAAGATCGTGATGCCCGAACCGATCTGCATGGCGCCCACGCCGAGCGAGGCGGCGGTGCCGAAGAGGGTTGCGAAGATCGCGAAGACGTCGATGAGCTTGCCCAGGGGCCCGTCCACGCGCTTGTGGCCGAGCAACGAAGTGAACACCCGCGAGATCAGGGGTGCGCGCCCGCGGCGGTAGGCGCCGTAGGCCACGGAGACACCGACGACGGCGTAGATCGCCCACGGGTTCAGGGCCCAGTGGAACGCGGACTGCACCAGGGAGTAGACCACCATGGAGTCCTGGCCTGGCTCGGCGACGTGCGAGAAGCCGGGGATGCCGCCCTCGAAGTAGGACATGGGCTCGAACGCCCCGTAGAACATCAGGCCGATGCCCATGCCCGCGGCGAAGAGCATCGCGAGCCACGAGAAGAACGAGTACTCGGGTTCCTCGTCGTCACGGCCGAGCTTGATCCGCCCGGTGCGCGTAAAACCGATGAACAGCATGAACAGCACCGCCGCGGTGGACAACAGGATGAAGAACCACCCCGTGTTGGCCGTGACCCACGCGAGCGCGGTGCTCGACACGCTCGTGAGGCTGTCGGTGTCCAGGATGCCCCACAGGATGAAGCCCACGATCAGCAGGGCGGTGACGATGAAGACGGCCTTGTCGGTGCCGAAGCGCACCTTGCGGTCCTCCACGCCCACACCGGGGACGAGCGCGGGGTGGATGCCGTGCGGGTAGGTGAGCTCGTCGATGATCTGACGGGACCTGCTGCGCGCGGTCGATCCCTGGGTGGCGTGGTCGTGGGGCGGGGTGGTCGATGGTTCTCGGTCCGTGGAATGCGGTGGCGTGCTCAAGACAGTTCTCCTGACTGCGGCGGTGGGTGATCGGTGAGCTCGTGTGGTGCGGTGGCGCTCCTGGAGGGGTCGGGGTCAGTGCGGGCCCGGCACGTTTCGCCCTGGGCGTACAAACTCATCAGTGTAACGCGGCTAAGTGTCCACCCCCGAATTGCTGTGGAATTCCCGGCAGCTCGGGCGAGACGCGGTGTGCAGATACTTGAGCCGTTGCGACTCAACTTAGGTTGACAGGGGTAGCTCAAGGTGTAAACTTGAGTCTCGAAAGCTCAAGTCTTAAAGGTTCACGGACCGGCCGCGTCGGCGCCCCTCCGGACCGCATCGGAACAACGAAGGGATAGAACATGTCTCGTGCAGTAGGAATCGACCTCGGTACCACTAACTCCGTGGTATCCGTACTGGAAGGCGGCGAGCCCGTCGTCATTGCGAACGCCGAGGGCAACCGCACCACCCCGTCCGTTGTCGCCTTCTCCAAGGACGGCGAGACCCTCGTGGGCGACGTGGCCAAGCGCCAGGCCGTGACCAACGTGGACCGCACCGTGGCCTCCGTGAAGCGCCACATGGGCACGGACTGGACCACCGAGATCGACGGCAAGAAGTACACCCCGCAGGAGATCTCCGCCCGTACGCTCATGAAGCTCAAGGCGGACGCCGAGTCCTACCTGGGCGACACGGTCACGGACGCCGTGATCACTGTTCCCGCGTACTTCAACGACGCCGAGCGCCAGGCCACCAAGGAGGCCGGTGAGATCGCCGGCATGAACGTGCTGCGCATCGTCAACGAGCCCACCGCCGCGGCCCTGGCATACGGTCTGGAGAAGGGCAAGGAGGACGAGCTCATCCTGGTCTTCGACCTCGGTGGCGGCACGTTCGACGTCTCCCTGCTGGAGGTCGGCAAGGACGAGGACGACTTCTCCACCATCCAGGTCCGCGCCACCGCCGGTGACAACCGCCTCGGTGGCGACGACTGGGACCAGCGCATCGTGGACTGGCTGCTGGAGCAGGTGAAGTCCAAGACCGGTGCGGACCTGTCCAAGGACAAGATCGCCCTGCAGCGCTTGAAGGAGGCGGCCGAGCAGGCCAAGAAGGAACTGTCCTCCGCGACGTCCACGACCATCTCCCTGCAGTACCTGTCCGTGACCCCCGAGGGCCCCGTGCACCTGGACGAGAAGCTCTCCCGTGCCAAGTTCGAGGACCTCACCAAGGACCTGCTGGCCCGCACCGAGAAGCCGTTCAAGGACGTCATCTCCGAGGCCGGGATCAATGTCTCCGACATCGACCACGTGGTGCTCGTGGGTGGTTCCACCCGTATGCCCGCCGTGGTCGAGAAGGTCACCGAGCTCGCGGGTAAGGCCCCCAACAAGGGCGTGAACCCGGACGAGGTCGTGGCCATCGGCGCCGCGATCCAGGCCGGTGTGCTCAAGGGCGACCGCAAGGACGTGCTGCTGATCGACGTGACCCCGCTGTCGCTGGGCATCGAGACCAAGGGCGGCGTGATGACCAAGCTCATCGAGCGCAACACGGCCATCCCCACCAAGCGGTCCGAGACCTTCACCACCGCGGAGGACAACCAGCCGTCCGTGTCCATCCAGGTCTTCCAGGGCGAGCGCGAGTTCACCCGGGACAACAAGAACCTGGGCACGTTCGAGCTCACGGGCATCGCCCCGGCCCCGCGCGGCATGCCGCAGATCGAGGTCACGTTCGACATCGACGCGAATGGCATCGTGCACGTGTCCGCGAAGGACAAGGGCACGGGCAAGGAACAGTCCATGACCATCACGGGCGGTACCTCGCTGTCCAAGGAGGACATCGACCGCATGGTCAAGGACGCCGAGGCAAACGCCGACGCGGACAAGCAGCGCCGTGAAGCCGCCGACCGTCGCAACAACGCGGAACAGCAGGCGTACTCCGTGGAGAAGCTGCTCAATGACGACGAGGGCAAGATCCCCGAGGACGTCAAGACCGAGGTCCAGGCCGACGTCGACGCCGTGAAGTCCGCCCTCGAGGGCGACGACGACGACGCCGTGAAGACCGCGTTCGAGAAGTTGCAGGCCTCCCAGACCAAGATCGGTGAGGCGCTGTACGCCCAGGCCCAGAGCGAGAGTGCCGCCGGTGCCCAGCCGGGTGCCGAGGGTGCTCAGGGTGCGCAGGCCAAGGACGACGACGACATCGTCGACGCCGAGGTCGTGGACGACGAAGACGGTAAGAACGGGAGGAAGTGAGCATGAGCGATTCCGAGAACACCAAGGGTCACGGCGAGTCCGTGCCGGAGGACCCGGATCATTCAGCTCAGGACTCCACCGGCACCGAGCGTTCCGAGGGCGGTGAGGGGCTGACCGTGGACGACATCCTGGACACCCCTCAGTCCCAGGACGCCCAGGCCGGGGACACGCAGGCCGCGGACGCGGCGTCGTCGCAGGACGACGCCGCCCCGGCGGGCGAGTCCGCCGCGCAGAAGCTCGCGGACGAGCGCCTCGAGGACCTGCGTCGGCTGCAGGCGGAGTTCGTGAACTTCAAGAACCGCACCGCGCGGGAGAAGGATCAGCTGCGGGACTTCGTCTCCGGCGAGATGATCACCGCGCTGCTGCCGGTCCTGGACGACGTCGACGCCGCTCGCAAGGCCGGGGACCTCGAGGACGGCCCGTTCGCCGCGATCGCGACCAAGCTCGAGGACGCCCTGGGCAAGAAGGGTCTCACCCGGATCGGGGAGGTGGGGGAGGTCTTCGACCCCACCGTCCACGAGGCCGTGCTGCAGCAACCCACCGACGAGGTGGAACCGGACCACGTGTCCATGGTGCTGCGCTCGGGCTTCCGTGTGGGCGCTCGAGTGGTCCGGGCGGCCCAGGTGGCCGTGGCCACGAAGCCGTAACGCAAGAAATTCCTCGGGGCGGGTCCGCATGACGGGACCCGCCCCGAGTCACACAGGGAAGTACCAGGAGGAAGGAGGCGTCATGGCCAGTCAGGACTGGATCGACAAAGATTTCTACACTGTCCTGGGCGTCTCCAAGGACGCATCCCAGGCGGACATCAAGAAGGCTTACCGCAAGCTGGCCCGCAAGTACCACCCGGACCAGAACCCGGGGGATGCGGCCGCGGAGAAGAAGTTCAAGGACATCACCGAGGCCAATTCGGTGCTGTCGGACCCCGAGGAACGCAAACAGTACGACGCGATCCGGGCCATGGGTTCCGGGGCGCGGTTCACCGCCGGTGGCCCCGGTGGCGCGAGCAACGCTGGCGGCGCCGGGTTCGAGGACCTCTTCGGGGGTCTGTTCAACGGCGGCGGTGGCCGCAGGAGCTACTCCACCTCCGGGGGTGGCGGGTTCGAGGACCTGTTCGCGCAGTTCGGCGGCCAGGGCGGCAATTCGCGGTTCGGCGGGGGCTTCAGTGGCGGCCAGGGCGGATTCGGCGGGGGTCAGGGCGGATTCGGTGGCTACCAGGCACCGCCCGCCAAGGGTGAGGACATCCACACCACGACCACGATCCCGCTGCGTTCCGCGTACAACGGCACCACGGTGAAACTGCGCCGGGGCAACGGCCAGTCCACCACGGTGCGCGTGCCCAAGGGCGTCAAGGATGGGCAGCGATTGAAGATCGCGGGCAAGGGACACTCGGGGCCCGGTGGCCACGGGGACCTGTTCGTGACCGTCAAGGTCAAGGAGCACCCGTTCTTCACCCGCGAGGGCCAGGACGTGCACGTGGACATCCCGGTGACCGCTGCGGAGGCCGGACTCGGGACCACCGTGCAGGTGCCCACGCTGGACGAGGGCCACGTGACCGTGCGGGTCCCCGCGGGGACGTCGTCCGGGCACCGGATGCGTGTCAAGGGCAAGGGCTTCACGTCCGGGTCCACCACGGGCAACATGATCGTGACGGTGCAGATCCAGTTCCCGGCAGACCTGGACGATGCCGCACGGGAAGCACTGCAGGAGTTCGCGCGGGCCACCGAGGACTTCGACCCCCGCGCGAACCTGAGCGAGGAGGCGGCGCTCTGACATGGCCATCGACTTCACCCAGCCAGTGTTCGTGATCTCGGTGGCCGCGGAGCTCGCGGACATGCACCCCCAGACTCTGCGCCAGTACGACCGCATGGGTCTCGTGACCCCGTCCCGGGCCTCCGGGCGGGCCCGCCGGTACTCCCAGCTGGACGTGCAGAAACTGCGTCAGATCCAGGAGCTCTCCCAGGAGGGCGTGTCCCTCGAAGGGATCAAGCGCATCATCCAGCTCGAGAACCAGGTGCAGGCGCTGCAGACCCGGGTCACGGAACTGTCCGAGGAACTCGAACGGGAGCGCCGGGCGCGGCAGGAGCGGGACATGATTTTCACCGCCGGTTCCGCCGGGGATGTGGTGCGCATGGCCCGTGGCACCCGGCGCTCACCCCGCAAGGTGTCCCAGGCTCTCATGCTCTACCGCCCGGCCAAGCCCGAGGCTGCGGCCACCGGCCGGGATGCCATACTGGGCCGGGATACGGCCCCGGGCCGGGACGCGGCGTCCGCGCGGCGGGATGCGACGTCGTCGTCGACCACGAAGCTGCGCGGCTCGCAGAAGTAGACGACCCGCGAACGGCGAGATCCCCGCGGCTCCTCTCGGGAAGGGCCGCAGGGATCTCGTCATCCGGGGTACCGGGAAGGACTACTCCTGGATCGTGTTGCCGTCGAAGAAGTCGTCCGTGGTGGCGTTGGGGTGCTTGGCCAGCGGGGTCACCTTGACGTTCATGTACGCGAACATGGGGAACCCGGACAGGACGGTCTGCAGCTCGTCGTTGTCCTCGACGTCGTAGATCGAGTAGTTGGCGTATTCGCCCACCACGCGCCAGATGCCCTTCAAGACACCCGTGCGCTGGAGTTCACCGGAGTAGGCCTTCTCGCGGTGCTGGTAATCAGCCTTGGTCTCGTCGGTCATCGATTCCGGGAAGACCACGTCCATGCGGGCCAGGAACAACATGCGGGGCTACTTTCTCTGGGGGTCCGTGGAGGGTGCGTCGGGTTCCACCCTAGGCGCTGCCGCGCGCTCGCCGGGGTGTACGACGTCGTGCGAATCGGTAAACTCGCCCGTCTCGTAGTCGTAGGCCACGGGGTTGCCGTCCTCGTCCGTGCGCCGGTACCACTCGGTGACCTCCGGGGCGCTCGAGTCGAAGTCCGCGCCCGCCGCCCACTTGCTGTCCGGGGCGCGCTCCACCGAGAACGTGAAGTCGTCCCCGTACTCGTCGATGCCGTGGCGCACGGACTTGTCCACGGCCCAGCGCGAGTACTGCTCGCGGATGACCATGGGGTCCCGGCGCAGGTCCTTGTGGAAGGCCACGGCCATGACGAACATGATCAGCGTGAACGGCAGGGCCGTGACGGTGATCAGGTTCTGCAGACCCGTGAGCGCGTTCTGTCCGCCGATCAACAACATCACCACGGCGATCCCGGCCATGCACAGTCCCCAGAACACGGTGATCCGCCGCTTGGGGTTTGGGTTGCCCCGCTGGGACATCTGGGACGTCACCACGGAGGCGGAGTCCGCGGTGGTGATGAAGAAGATGGCCAGCATGAGCACCACGATTCCCGCCATGATGCCGGCCGCGGGCATGCCGTCCAGGACGGTGAAGAAGATCTCTTCCGGGGCCGGCAGGGTCTGCGCGGTGCCGTCCGGGGCGATCGCGTGGTCCTGCATCTGCTGGTGGATGGCGGTCCCGCCGAGCACCGTGAAGGCCATCACCACGATGGACGAGGGGATGAACAGCACCCCCAGGATGAACTGACGGATGGTGCGGCCCCGGGAGATCTTGGCCACGAAGACCCCCACGAAGGGTGCCCAGGAGACCCACCAGGCCCAGTAGAACGTGGTCCACGAGGACAGGAACGCCTGCATCTCGGGGCCGTCCGACATGGACGCGGACAGCATGGTGGGCAGCTCGGCGAAGTACGTGACGATCACGGAGGGCACGAAGTTGAGCAGGAACGCGGTGGGTCCCAGGACGAAGAAGAACAGTGCCAGACCCACGGCGAGGACCATGTTGATGTTGGACAACCATCGGATCCCGCGGGCCACGCCCGAGACCGCCGAGGCGATGAACCCCGCGGTGAGCACCGCGATGATGACGACCGCCGCGGCGTTGCCCGAGGGGCCCAGACCCGTGAAGATCTCCACACCGCGCCCGATCTGCAGGGCACCGATGCCCAGGGACGCCGCGGTGCCGAACAGGGTGGCCAGGATCGCCAGGATGTCGATGATCCGGCCGGCCAGGTTGTCGGTGTTGCCGTTGTGGAAGAACGGTGCGAACACGGAACTCATGAGTGGAACGCGTCCGCGCCGGTAGGACGTGTAGGCCACCGCCACGCCCACGAGACCGTAGATGGCCCACGCGTTGAGCCCCCAGTGCAGCGCGGCCTGCGCGGAGGCCTTCTTCATGGCGTCCACCGTGCCGGGGTCTGCGGAACCCGGGCGCGGGGACAGGAAGTAGGTCATGGGCTCGAAAGGGCCGAAGAAGATGATCCCGATCCCGATCCCCGCCGCGAACAGCATGGCCGCCCACGACGCCGTGGAGTACTCGGGCCGGTCCCCGTCCAGGCCCAGCGGGATCCGCCCGTAGCGGGACACCGCGATGTACAGCAGGTAGAGCAGCAGCCCGATCGCCAGGACGTTGAACGCCCACCCCATGTTGAGCATCGTCCAGTTCAGCGCCGCACCGGACACGGCCGTGAGTGACGCGGTGTCCACGACACCCCACCCGATGAACGCGACGATCAACCCGCCGGCCACGCCCACCACGATCTTGTCGATTCCGTAGCGCACCTTCTGGTCCTCCACGGACACGCCAGGCACCACGGCCGGGTGGATGTTGTGGGGGTAGTTGATCTCGTCGAGGAACGAGCGCGTGGCGTCCTTGCGGTTCGCCGGTTTGCGGGCGCCCCCGCGCGGCGAGGGCTCGGGCTCCGCGTCCGACGGGTGGGACGGTCGTGTACTGGAGGACACCGGGACTCCTGCGGGTCGGTCGGTCAGGGACCTTCCCACAATAGGCCCCCGGACCGGTTCGTCCCCGGGTCCGGCTAACGACGACGGTAGGTCAGGTCCCGCGGGATCCGCCCGGCTTCCGTGGCTTTGCGTTCGAAACTCGTGAGGATCCGGCCCTCCCAGCGCGGGGCCCACCCGGCGTCCGGGTGCTCGTCGTCCGTGAGCGGACCCGGATGCACGTTCTCGAAGTCCGCGTCCGCGCCGTTCAAGACCTCGCGCATCACCACCGCGTACTCCTGCCAGTCTGTGGCCAACCGCCACAGTCCACCCGGTTCCAGGACGCGGGCGGCCAGTTCGGCGAAACCGGGGGAGACCAGGCGCCGCTTGTGGTGGCGGGTCTTGTGCCACGGGTCCGGGAAGAAGACCCACAGTTCGTGCACGGAACCGGGTTCCAGCATGTGCTCGAGCACCTCGGGGGCGTTGGCCTGCGCCACGCGCACGTTGGTCACACCGGCCTGGGCGGCCTTCATGAGTAGATCCGCCACACCGGGCTTGTAGACCTCCACGGCCAGGTGGTCCAGCTCCGGGTGGGCCGCCGCATGGGCCACGATGGCCTCGCCCAGGCCCGAGCCCACCTCCACGACGACCGGCGCCACGCGGCCGAACACGGCCTCCCGGTCCAGGCGGTAGCCGGGATCCACGGACGTGTCGGTCATGACGCGGGGGATGTCCAGGACCCACTCGCCCGCATGCTCGTCCCACGCCTTCTGGCGCTTGGGGGACAACCGGTCACCGCGGCGCACGAACGAGTACGGTTGCCGCGGGAACGCCACGCCCGCGGGGGCACCGCCGGTCGCCGCGGCGGGACCCGCGGGAGCGTCGTCGCCTGTCGGAGCGGCGTCGTTCGTCGGGGTGGCATCGGCATCGGTGTGCTCGGATGACGACGGCGCGGCACCGGCGGCACGGGCCTCGGCGGGCTGTTCGGTGCGGTGTTCGGGGGCCGGGGACGCCTCCGGGGCGCTGCCCGGGGAGTCCGGGAGAGCCGCGTCGTGCGCGGACGTGTCAGGGGTGCGATCGCTGGATTCCATCGTGGATCATCCTAGGCGCGGGGGGCGTCACAGGAGGGGATCGGGTGACCCCCGGCACCTACTATTTGAACAGCCCGCCCACCCCTCAGCGCCCAGGCGCGTGCCAGGAGAGCCCGCATGACCCAGAACCCCGCGTTCCCCGAGCCCGGTCGCAGCAGGCTGGGATTGAGCCCGCGCCTGGACTGGATCGTGCTCGTGGGCGCCCTGGGCATCCTCTCCGCCGTGAGCCCGCTGGCCACGGACATGTACCTCGCGTCCATGCCGGAGATGGGCGAGTGGTTCGGCTCCCCGGCCAGCATGATCCAGCTGACCCTCACCGCGTACATGGTGGGCATGGCTCTGGGTCAATTCCTGCTGGGCCCGCTCTCGGACGTGCTGGGGCGGCACAAACTCATGGTCACGGGGAACCTGATCTTCCTGCTCGCGTCCGTGGGGATCATCGTGGCCCCGGACATCCACTGGGTGCTCGCCCTGCGGTTCGTGCAGGGTCTCGCCGGGGCGGCGGGCGTGGTGATCGCCCGGGCCGTGGTTTCGGACATCGCCCATGGCCACCGCGCGGCCCAGCTGTACTCGGTGCTCGCGCTCATCACGTCCCTGGCACCCGTGGTCGCACCGCTCGCGGGCGGTGTGATCGCGACCGTGGCCGACTGGCGTGTGGTGTTCTGGGTGCTCGCGATCTTCGGGGCCGTGATGCTCGCGTGCTCCGTGTTCATCGTGCCGGAGACCCTCCCGCCGGGGCAGCGCTCGCGGGGCGGGCTGGGGCGCATCCTGCGCAACGCCGGGCAGGTGATCAGTGATCGGCACTTCACGCTCTACGCCCTGAGCTTCGCCTTCGCGTTCGGTGCGCTGTTCTCCTACATCTCCGCGTCCTCGTTCGTGATCCAGAACGTGCTGGGCTTCAGCGCCCTGGTCTACTCCGTGATCTTCGCGATCAACGCGTGCGGTTCGATCACCATGGGAGTGGTCAACACCAAGCTCGTGGGCAGTCGGGACCCCTCCTCCCTGTTGCTCGTGGGGGTCACGGGACTCGCAACCTTCTCCGTGCTCAACATGGTCCTGGTGCTGCTGGGCGTGGTCGGAGCGATCACCCTGGTGTTGTTGTTCCTGGCCCAGTCCTGCATGGGACTCGTCCTGGGCAACGCCGTGGCTATGGCCCAGCGCCAGGCCCAACGGCTGCGCCTCTCCGGCACAGGTTCCGCCGTGGTGGGCATGGCCCAGTTCATCCTGGCCGGGCTCGTCACGCCCCTCACGGGCCTCGGCGGGGAGTACACCGCGGTGCCCATGGCGCTGAGCATGGCGGCATGCGCCGTGATCTCCGTGGGACTGGTCCTCACGGCGCGCCGGCAGGGGACGCCCCTCCGGTGAACCACCCGGCGCTGCAACGTCGTTCGTCGGGCGGACGTCCCGGCCGCGTCGTCCGGAGGGCGAATGTCCCGACCCGGCGGTGTCGCCCGTCGGGTGAATGCCCGGACCCGGCGGCGTCGTCCCGCGAGCCGTGCGACATGGCCCCCGCTCCGCGCGCCGACGGGCCCGGAACCGCGCGGGATGTGGTTCACTGTCCGGGACAGTGACATTGTTCACACACCGTCCGTGGCATCCTGCCCCAGTTGAACGAGGGACACCTTCATGCTCGATTCGCTCCAATCCATTCTCGACACGATCGGCGGGTTCGTGTGGGGGCCGTTCCTCCTGATCCCGCTGCTGCTCGGAACGGGCGTCTACCTGACCATCCGGCTGTCCGGACTGCAGATCACCAAGTTGATCCCCGCACTGCGCCTCGCGTTGTTCGAACGCAAGGACAAGGACGCCCCCGGCGGTGACGTCTCCCAGTTCCAGGCATTGACCACGGCGCTCGCCGCGACCGTGGGTACCGGCAACATCGTGGGCGTGGCCACGGCCATCTCGATCGGCGGCCCCGGCGCCCTGTTCTGGATGTGGGTCACGGGCGTGCTGGGCATGGCGTCCAAGTACTCGGAGGCCTTCCTGGGCGTGCGGTTCCGCACCCGAGACGCCAAGGGCGAGATCTCCGGCGGTCCGCAGTACTACCTGTTCCGCGGGATCCCCAACGGTTTCGGCAAGTTCCTCTCCCTGTTCTTCGCGATCGCCGCGGTGCTCGCGTCCTTCGGGATCGGCAACATGACCCAGGGCAACTCCATCTCCGCGAACGTGGAGTCCTCCTTCGGTGTGCCCGTGTGGGTCACGGGCCTCGTGCTCGCGGCGCTGACGCTGCTCGTGCTCGTGGGCGGGATCAAGTCCATCGGCAAGGTCACCGCCGCGCTCGTGCCTATCATGATTGTCTTCTACGTCCTGGGCGCGCTCTACATCCTGGCAGTCAACATCGAGTCCGTTCCCGCGGCGTTCGGGAGCATCTTCAGCACGGCCTTCACGGGGCACTCCGCGGTGGGCGGCTTCGCCGGATCCGCGATCATCCTGGTGGTGCAGATGGGTGTGGCCCGCGGCATCTTCTCCAACGAGTCCGGCATGGGGTCCGCGGCCATCGCCGCAGCGGCCGCGCAGACCACTCACCCCGTCCGTCAGGGCCTGGTGTCCATGACCCAGACGTTCATCGACACCATCATCGTGGTGACCTGCACGGGCCTCGTGATCGTGACCACCGGCGTGTGGGACCAGGGCAAGGACTTCGCGGCCACCATGACCGGGGACGCCTTCAGCCATGGGCTGCCCGGCGGGTGGGGCCACCTGATCGTGACCCTGGGCCTGATCCTCTTCGCGTACTCCACGATCCTGGGCTGGGCCTACTACGGCGAGCGCTGCATGGAGCGCCTGTTCGGCCGCAGGTCCGTGATGCCGTACCGCGTGTTCTTCTCGCTGATCGTGTTCGTGGGCTGCAGCGTGCCGTTGGCCATCGTGTGGTCCTTCGCGGACCTCATGAACGGGCTCATGGCGCTGCCCAACCTGCTGGGTCTGCTCATCCTCTCCGGGCTGATCGCCCGCGAGACCAAGCACTACCTGCGCAACGACCCGCAGTTGCGCGCGGACAAGCTGCAGATCGACGGGTTCATGGAGGGCCGCCCCGGGGCCATCGACAGCTACGTCTCCACCGACTCCGGACGCCCGGACCGGGTGCAGCGCGTGCGTTGAGCGCCGCTCCGCCCGCTCGCCGAGCTTGTCGGGGCCCTCGGTCCCGACGGCGCTGAACAGCCAGGGCCCCAAACGGCATGTGATCCGCGGATCACCTGCCGTTTCGGGCCTCAGCTGTTCCCGACACCCGGGCGCAGGCCCCGCTACGGTTGGGCGCCCGCCCGGGAGTACCCTCTGACTCCATGACGAACAGCTCCACCGCGGTGTCGCCGCCGCACACGCACTTCGAGCCCAGTAGGGGCCTGAGCAATCGACACATCCAACTGATCGCGATCGGCGGTGCGATCGGCACCGGGTTGTTCATGGGATCGGGGCGCACCATCTCCCTGGCGGGCCCGGCCGTGGTGTTCATCTACGTGGTGATCGGTTTCTTCCTCTTCTTCATGATGCGCGCGATGGGCGAGCTGTTGCTGTCCAATCTGCGCTACAAGACCTTCGCGGACTTCGCCGCCGATCTGATCGGCCCGTGGGCGGGGTTCTTCGTGGGTTGGTCCTACTGGTTCTGCTGGATCGTCACGGCGATCGCCGAGCTCGTGGCCATCACGGGCTACGTCCAGTTCTGGTGGGCGGCCGTCCCGCTGTGGCTGCCCACCGTCCTCGTGGTCCTCATCGTGTTCCTGCTCAACGCCGTGAGCGTGAAGAACTTCGGGGAGATGGAGTTCTGGTTCGCGCTCATCAAGATCGTGGCCATCCTGGCCCTGATCGTGGTGGGTGCGATCATGGCACTGACCCATTTCGCATCCCCGGACGGGCACACCGCCCAGCTCGCGAACCTGTGGAACGACGGCGGGTGGTTCCCGAACGGCGCCATGGGCGTGGTCGCGGGGTTCCAGATCGCGGTCTTCGCGTTCGTGGGCATCGAACTCGTGGGCACCACCGCGGCCGAGGCCCGTGATCCCCGCACGACCCTTCCCCGGGCGATCAACTCCGTCCCGGTGCGCATCCTCATCTTCTACGTGGGATCCCTCCTGGCCATCCTGGTGGTCACCCCATGGCGCTCGATCAACCCCGAGCAGTCCCCGTTCGTGGCCATGTTCGCGCTGGCCGGGCTCGCGGGCGCCGCGTCCGTGGTGAACTTCGTGGTGCTGACCTCCGCGATGTCCTCGTCCAACTCCGGGGTGTTCTCCACGTCCCGGATGATGTTCGGTCTCTCCGCGGAGGGCAGCGCACCCGGGATCTTCAAGGGGCTCAACCGCGTGGGCGTACCCGTGCGGGCCCTGTACCTCACGGCGGGCATCCTGCTGCTGACCATCCCCGTGCTCTACGCGGGGGACTCGATCATCGAGGCGTTCACGCTGATCACGTCCGTGGCGTCCCTCTTGTTCGTGTTCGTGTGGTCCATGATCCTGATCTCCTACATCCGCTACCGCATGAAGTTCCCCGAGCGCCACGCCACCTCGGAGTACAAGATGCCCGGCGGCGTGGTGATGTGCGCTGTGGTGCTCGCGTTCTTCGTGTTCGTGGCGTGGGCGCTGAGCACGGATCCCCAGACCGCCACGGGGCTGGTCGCGGTGGCCGCGTGGCTCGTGGTGCTGGGAATCTCGTGGGCCTTCGTACGCCGCACGGAGTCCCACCGGCAGACCTTCGAGTGGTTCAAGCAGGAGATGGCCCGCCCCGCGGAGCATGAACACCCGTCCCGATAGAACACGCCTGGCCCCCTGTTCAGCACGCACCCCATGCTTAAGCTGGGGACATGACTCGACTGCCGGAACCCCTGTCCCTGTCCTGCGCCGACGGCTCGGGATCCGTCCTGAGCTACGGCGCGCACGTGGTGTCGTGGGCACCGGAGGATCACGAGCCCGTGCTGTGGGTCTCCTCCCGCTCCTACAACGAGACGGGCAGAGCGGTCCGCGGCGCTGTCCCCATCTGCTTCCCGTGGTTCGGCCCCGGGCGCACGGGGGACATGGACCCCGCACACGGGTTCGCGCGGATCACCGAGTGGCAGCTCGCCGAGCAGGGGGAGGACACCGAGGGTCACGCCTACGCCGAGTTCACCCTCACGCCCGCGGACGTGGCCGAGCACCTGCGCGAGACGTTCCCCCACGAGTTCGAGGCCCGGTTCCGGGTCACCGTGGGCGCCCGCTTGCGTATGGCGCTCACCGTGACGAATACCGGCACCGGGACCTTCGACTTCGAGGAGGCGCTGCACAGCTACCTCCACGTGGGCGATTCCCGGCGCGTGAGCGTGACCGGCCTCGACGGTGTCTCCTACTACGACAAGGTGGCCAAGGAGCAGCGGCGCCAGAGCGGGGAACTCACGATCACGGGCGAGACCGACGCCGTGTTCGCCCATCGCGGCGAGGTGCGGGTTTCCGACCCCGAGCTCGGTCGCACTCTCGTGATCACCAAGGAGGGCTCGGACAGCACCGTGGTGTGGAACCCCTGGGCGGACAAGTCCGTGGCCATGGCGGACTTCGCGGACGACGAGTGGCAGCAGATGCTGTGCGTGGAAGCGGGCAACGTGATGGGCTCCCCGGTCCGGCTCGCCGCCGGCGAGTCACACACCCTCGTGCAGAGCATCGAGGTGCAGGAGCTCATGGCGCAGGATCCCGTCGCCCACGACGCCTGAGCAGGCGCCCGTCGCCCACGACACCTAAGCGCGCTCTCGCCACGCAACGTCGCTGGCGCCCGGCGAGAGCGCCGCTCGGCCCGGCCCGCACCCCGCGGGGAACGCCCCGGTGTGGGAATGCCCCGGGGCGAAAGTCCCGGGGTGCGGGACCGTCAGTCGCGCTCGGCGGACGACGCCGCGGCGTCGCCCCCCGGTGCCGCACCGGTAGCGGCCCCGGCGCGCGGGGACTCGGCGGGCGGGACCACGGGCAGCGTACCCGTCTCCGACAGCGCCGGGTTGGCCGAGGAGAGGTCCACCGTGTGGTGGATCTGGGCGTCCAGGGCACCGGGGTGGGTGCCCATGAACGCGTCGATCTGATCGGTCGTGGCGTTGAACTTGGGATCGTTCTTCAGATACAGGTTGGTCTCCCGGACCACCAGGCCGGAGAGGATGATCAGCCCGATCAGGTTGGGGATGGCCATGAGCCCGTTCATGATGTCCGAGAAGGACCACACGAGCGTGAGCGGGGCGAGGGCGCCCAGACCGGCCGCGAGGGAGAAGATCACGCGGTACACGATGGCCGCTCGGGCCCCCGCGAGGCGTTCCACGTTGCGCTCGCCGTAGTACGCCCACCCCAGGACGGTGGAGTAACCCAGCAGCACCAGGCAGATGGTGACCACGATCCCGCCCCACGAACCGGGCAGGCCCGTGGAGAACGCCACGGAGGTCATGGTCGCGGTGTCCGCGCCGTTCCACACCCCGGTCGTGAGGATCACGAAACCGGTGATGGAGATGACCACCAGGGTGTCCACGAAGGTCTGGGTCATGGACACGAGACCCTGACGCACGGGGTGGCTCGTCTGCGCCACGGACGCGGCGATCGAGGCGGTGCCCATGCCGGACTCGTTGGAGAACAGGGAGCGGGCGGCACCCATCTGGATGGCCATGAGCACCGTGGAGCCCACGAAACCGCCGGCGGCACCCATGGGGGTGAACGCGCCGGTGAAGATGAGGCGTAGCGACTCGGGGATCCCCTGGAAGTTCACGCCGATGATGTACAGCCCCGAACCGATGTAAAGCACGATCATGAGCGGGACCATGTACGTGGTGACCTTGGCGATCGACTGGATGCCGCCCAGCAGGGCGAGCCCGGTGCCCACGGCCAGGACCACGGCGGTGATCACGGGGGAGACGTTGAAGGTGTGTTCCAGGTTGGACGCGATCGCGTTGCCCTGGGTCATGTTGCCGATCCCGAACGTGGCCACCACGCAACACACCGCGAACATCACGGACAGGAAGCGGCCGAACTTGTTGGGGATGCCGCGGGCCAGGTACACCTGCGGTCCGCCGGTGAGCTGACCGGCGGTGTCCCGGGTGCGGAAGCGCACGCCCAGGAAGCACTCCGCGTACTTGGACGCCATGCCGAACAGCGCGGTGATCCACATCCAGAACAGGGCGCCGGGGCCGCCGATGGACATGGCCGCTGCCACACCCACGATGTTGCCCGTCCCCACCGTGGCGGCCAGCGCCGTGGACATCGCTGCGAAGGAGGAGATGTCGCCCTTCTCCCCGGTGGCCCGGGAACGGCGCCCGAATCCCAGGCTCATGGCCTTGGTGAAGAGTCGGAACTGGATGCCGCGCAAGCGGAACGTCAGGAAGATCCCCGTTCCCAGCAGCAGGGGGATCAGGAGCCACGGCCCCCAGATCAGGTCACGAACCAAGTCCAGATTGTGTTGGAGGGTTTCCATGGGGGTACGGAGCTTTCCGTGAGCAACGGTGCGAATTGCTGACTAACGTAGCAGCTCGGCGCGCGTCCCGGGGGGCGGTCCCGGCAGGGAAGATGACGACGCCGCAGTGGCGGACCACTGCGGCGTCGTCGGGAAAGCGTGGTGCTTGCGTTACTTCTGCAGCACGAGGGCCGCGCCGATGGCGGCCAGGAACGCGTCCTTGGACAGCGTCAGGCCCTGCTCGGACGGGCGGATGCCGTCCTCCTGGGTCATGTCCGAGTTGCGGAAGTACATGCTCAGCAGCCCGGCGCTGAAGGCGAGCAGGCCCGCGCCAGCCAGGCGCTTGGACACGAACGGGGTCAGCAGGGCGGTGCCCAGGGCCAGTTCGGTGCCGGCGATGAACGTGGTGAAGGTCTGGGAGTCCCAGTCCGCGAACTGGGGGACACCGGTGGAGGCGAACTGCTTCAGGCCCTCGGCGGACTCGGCGTCCATGCCGAGCTTGCCGTAGCCGGACTGGAGCAGGAACGCGCCGGGGACACCGCGCAGGATGGCGTTGGAAATGCGCATGACTGAGCCTTTCGTCGGGAAGTGCGGTGGGGGCGGAGCAGGGCCCTGGGTACCCACCGGGGATCGCTGTTCATCCTAACAGCGGGCCTTTTCACGGCGGCGGGGTGGGTGCAACATGCCGACAGTGAACGCACGGACGCCGCCCACGGTGCGATGTCTACTGTGGTGCCACGTCGTGCGCACCGCGCGCCCTCGGAAAGGAGAACCATGGACATCGAGACCATGAAGAAGATCCTCCTGGTGCTGACCAGCCAGGACACCCTGGGAGACACGGGGGAGGCCACCGGTTACAACGTGGCCGAGGCGTCCCACCCGTGGAAGGTCTTCCGGGACGCCGGCTATTTCGTGGACTTCGCCTCGATCGCCGGGGGTCAGCCCCCGCGTGACGAGGTCCAGGAGGACGACCCCGTCCAAGTGGAGTTCACGCAGGATGAGACCGTCAAGGCGTCCCTCTACAACACGCCGCGGGTCTCCGTGGTGGACCCCTCCCAGTACGACGCCGTCTACCTCGTGGGCGGGCACGGCACCATGTGGGACTTCACCGGGGACGCGGACCTGCAGAAGCTCATCGCGTCCGTCTACGACTCCGGTGGCGTGGTGGGCGCGGTGTGCCACGGCCCCGCCGGCCTCGTGGACGTGGAGCTCGGCGCGGGCGTGGCGTTGCTGTCCGGGCGCAAGGTGGCCGCATTCACCAATGCGGAGGAGAAAGCCGTGGGCAAGCAGGACGTGGTGCCGTACCTGCTCCAGGACAAGCTCGAGGAACAGGGCGCCACGGTCAAGCTCGCCGACAACTGGGAGGAGAACGTCCAGGTGGACGAGCGCCTCGTCACGGGGCAGAACCCCCAGTCCGCCGCGGGTGTGGCCAAGGAGATGACCAAGCTGCTCACCGAGGTCGTGCGCGAACAGAAGGCGGAGGAGGAAGAGGCCGCCCAGAAGCTGCGTGCGGAGCGGGACGCGGAGAAGGCCGCGGAGGACGACGAGTGACGGCGTCCTGACTCATTGCCGCACGCCCTGGTGGTCGGCGGCGACACGGGTGAGACTGGAAGCGGTCCCCATGGATTCGACGCCAGGAGTTGTCATGCCAGAGTTCACGTCCCGTGTCGCGCTGGTCACCGGCGCCGCCTCCGGTATCGGTGAGGCCATTGCCAAACACCTGGCCCGGCAGGGCGCAAAGGTGGTGGTCACGGACATCGATGCCACCGGGATCGACGACGTGGTCCAGGCCATCATGGCGGACGGCGGGGACGCCGCCGGGATCCACCAGGACGTCTCCAAGCGCGAGGACGCCGTGGCCGCCGTCGACTTCGCGGTGCAGACCTACGGCGGACTGCACTACGCCGTGAACAATGCTGGCGTGGGCGGGCAGATGGAGGCCCTCGGGGAGACCGATATCGAGGCGTGGGAGCGCACGCTCGCGATCGATCTCACCGGCGTGGCCTACGGGATGCACGCCCAGCTGCCCGTGATCGAACAGCACGGGGGAGGGGCCATCGTGAACATCGGCTCCATCCATTCCACCGTGGCCACTGCCGTGGGCAACAGCGCGTACACCGCGGCCAAGCACGGTCTGGTGGGTCTCACCAAGCAGACGGGCGTGGACTACGCCCGACGCGGCGTACGCGTGAACGCGGTGGGTCCCGCCTACATCGACACCCCGCTGCTCAAGAACCTGCCCCCGCAGACGCTGTCGGAACTGATCGACAAGCACCCCATGGGGCGGCTGGGCACCTCGCAGGAAGTGGCTCAGCTGACCACGTTCCTGCTCTCGGACGGCGCGTCCTTCATCACCGGGGGCTACTTCCTGGTGGACGGCGGGTACACGGCGGTCTGAGTAGCGGCGACACCCGCGGGTCACGGGTGTTCCGGCACGCGTGTAGAATGGTCAGGTTCCCCCGTACACATTGCGGGGTAGAGGCGCGCCGGTCCGAGGCGCGCAGTTCGCGCCCCAACATGGCGCGTGCGCGCGGAATCGTTTCGCGTGGACCAACCTGAAAGACGTTCTTTGTCTCATTCCTTCGAAGACCTCGGTGTATCCGAGGCGCTTTCCGCTGACCTCGCCCGCGTGGGCATCACGGAAGCTTTCCCCATCCAAGAGAAAACTCTCCCCGATTCGCTGTCCGGGCGTGACGTGCTCGGCCGCGGCCGCACCGGCTCGGGCAAGACGGTCGCGTTCGCGCTGCCGCTCGTGTCCCGGCTCGCGGGACTCGCCCCCGGCTCGTCCCGCGTGGCCCGCCGGGCGAACCGCCCCACCGGCCTGGTGCTGGCTCCCACGCGTGAGCTCGCGACCCAGATCGATCGCACCGTGGCGCCCCTGGCCAAGGCCGCGGGGCTGAACACCACCGTAATCTTCGGCGGTGTCTCCCAGAAGCACCAGGAGAAGGCGCTCGCGGGCGGTGTGGACATCGTCGTGGCCTGCCCGGGCCGGCTCGAGGACCTCATCAAGCAAGGTCTGCTCACGCTCGACGACGTCCGCGTGACCGTCCTGGACGAGGCCGACCACATGGCCGACATGGGCTTCCTGCCCGTGGTCACCCGGATCCTGTCCCGCACCCCCAAGGGCTCCCAGCGGTTGCTGTTCTCCGCGACCCTGGACAACGGCGTGGACATCCTGGTCAAGAAGTTCCTCAAGGACCCGGTGCTGCACTCGGCGGACAACGCCCAGGCCGCGGTGACCACCATGGACCACCACGTCCTGGTCACCGACAGCGATCACAAGCAAGCGCTGATCGAGACCCTCGCGTCGGGCACCGGCCGGCGGATGATGTTCACCCGCACCAAGTACCGCGCCAAGAAGATGGCCAAGAAGCTCAGTCAGGCCGGGATCCCCGCGGTGGACCTGCAGGGTAACCTGTCCCAGGGCGCGCGGGACCGCAATCTCGCCGCGTTCTCCGCGGGTGACGTGCGGGTCCTCGTGGCCACGGACGTGGCCGCGCGCGGTGTCCACGTGGACGACGTCGAACTCGTCGTACACATCGACCCGCCCGCCGAGCACAAGTCCTACCTGCACCGTTCCGGCCGCACGGCGCGGGCCGGCGCCTCCGGGTCCGTGATCACGATCGCGACCACCGAGGAGCGCTCGGACGTCAACAAGCTCATGAAGAAGGCCGGTGTCACGCCCCGGGTGGACCAGGTCGCACCCGGTTCCGAGGTCGTGAAGGACCTCGTGGGCGAGCGCGCCGAGCGCGTTGCGCCGGGTGCCACCCCGGCCGGCGCGACCGGTGGCTCGCCTTCCGCTTCCCGTTCCGGCGGGGGTGCCTCCGGGTCCCGCCGCGGTGGCCGTGGCGGTTCGGGCCGGGGCCGCGGTCGCGGTTCCGCTCAGGCCGCCGGACGCGGCAACGGTGCTCGTTCCGGCGACGCCGGTGCCGGGCGCGGTCCCTCGAACGGGCGTTCGCAGGCTCGCTCCAGTGAACGACGCCGCGGTGGCAGCGTCGATGGCGCGGCCTCCGGTAGCGCACGCCCCGGCGCGTCCCGCTCCGCCCGCGGCGGTTCCGCCCAGCGCGGCCACGGGGCGGACCGGGTTCCGGACCGCGCCACGGCGGCGGCGCAGCGGCGTCGTGAGAACAACCGGGCGGGTCAGCCCACTCGCTGATCGCTCGGCGAGGGTCGCCGCGAGCGCTGTCCCACCTCGACCCCGGGGTGGAACGGTGCTCGCGGAACTGCGCTTCCCAGTGGAGAACTCCCGGTCCGATGAGTCATCGGACCGGGAGTTCTCTATTGCTGGTTCGGGCCGGGGCGGTTCCGGCATCATGCCCGCGGGCCTACTCCGGAGGAGTGAGCGAGCGCAGGAAGTCCAGGGTGACGTCCTCGTGCGCGTTGACGAACACCCGGTGCGGGCCGTCAGGGACGGGCTTGTCACCCGGGACGACCACCACGGTCATGCCCGCGGCAACCGCACTGCGCACCCCCGGTTCCGAGTCCTCGATGGCCACGCAATTCCGCGGGGCGACCCCGAGCAGTTCGGCACCCGTGAGGTACGGTTCGGGATCCGGCTTGGGACGGGTCACGTCGTCCTGGGAGACGATCCGGGTGAGCACGTCCGGGGCACCAGCGGCGGTGGTCCCCGCGACCGAGCTCAGCGCGTTCGTGACGATCGCCGCTGGGATACCGGCCTCGCTCAGTTCGCTCAACAGCGAGCGCATGCCGGGCAGGAAGGGTACACGGTCGTCCATGCTGTCGATCACGTGCTCGGCGAGTTGCTGCGTGATGTCCTCGACGGAATCGGTGGCCCCGCGTTCCACGAACTTGCGGGCCGCATCCGGCACGGTCCCCCCGAGGGTCGCGTGATCGTCCTCCACGGTCCAGCTCTGGTCGTACCGCTGCGCGACCTTGCGCTTGGCGGCCGCCCATTGGGGCTCCGTGTCCACCAGGGTGCCGTCGTGGTCGAAGAGCACAGCCAGGGGGTAGGTCATGGCCACCTTTCGGAAGCATCGGGGGTGGGATATGGGACCCCAGTTTACCGGCGAACCCCGGGGCCGGAGGCGGCGTCGTCGGGATGCCGCCGCGCTATGCAGGGGCCAGGCCGCGCAGGAAGTCCAGGGTGAGCGCCGCGTGATCGGCCACGTGCACGATGCCGGGTCCGGGCAGGACCTGCTGCACCCCCGGGACCACGACCGTGGTGATCCCCGCGGCCACGCCGGACGCCGCGCCGGAGGGCGAATCCTCCACGACCACGCACGCCCCGGGCGCCACGCCCAGACGCCTGGCGGCCTCGAGGTACGCGTCCGGATCCGGTTTGGGCCTGACACCCTGGGCCACCTCCTGGTCCCCGATGATCACCCGGAACAGGTTGTCCGGGGCCAGGGACGAGGTGTAGCGGGCCACCTCGGAGGTCGCGTTCGTGACGATCGCCGCGGGGATCCCGGCACGGTCCAGGTCCTCCAGGAGAGGTACGACCCCGGGAATGAACGTGGGCGGGTTCTCCTCCAACACCGCCTGCAGCACCCCGTAGAACTCGCGGTAGACCTCGTCCAGCGACCCCGGTACGCCCAGCGCGCTCAACCGCTCCACGGTGGTCGCGAGCGGCCTGCCCAGGGTGTCCTGGGTGTCCCGCTCGGTCCACTCACCCCCGTGCGCGGCCACGATCCGCTGTTTGCCCAGTTCCCACAGTGGTTCGGTGTCCACCAGGGTGCCGTCATGGTCGAAGAGGACGGCCTGCGGGAAGTCGTGGGTGCTCATGACCCCACGGTACGTGCCCGCCCCGACACGGACCGCGCCCTACGATGGACGTATGAGTGCTTCCGATCCCGCGTCCGCCCATCACAGACCGGGATCCGCGCTGTCCGGCGCCTTCCCGGTAATCATGATCGCGGTGGCCGCGGCGTTGGCCCTGTGGGTCGGCTTCGGCCGGGGCGCCGCGGGTCTGCTCGGCTCCCTCACCCCGGTCTACGCGGCGGCGATCGGGCTGCCCATCCTGCTGTTACACGTCATCGCGGCGGCGCTGTTCCGCCGGGACGCACTCAGCTACCCGTCCCACGCCATGAGCCGGCGGGGCATGCTCACCGCGGTGGCCTCATGGGTGATCACGCTGTGCTTCGGGTTCTTCCTCCCGGATTCCACCGCCCACGGTATGCAGTCCCTGTTCACCCATGCGGTCGGCGCCGAGTACGTGGAGTTGAGTTACGGGTTTGTCAACATCTTCGGCGTGCTGTCCGTGGCGCTCGCGGTCGCCCTGGTGTTGCTCGCGCTCACGGATCTGCGCGTCACGGCGCGCCGGCTGCGCGGTGAGCCCCTCACGGAGGACGAGCGCCTGGACCGCCTTGAGGCGCACCCCCGCGGTCTCGACGCTGCCGCCGACGCCGACACCGACGCCGCCGGTGCCGGGCCCGCGCCGGCGAGCGCGACGTCGTCGTCCCGGGAACGACCGTGACGGTGCCGCTGCGCACGCCGCGACTCATGCTGCGTGCCTACCGCGCGGACGACGCCGCGTTCGTGCGTGACCTGTATGCGCGCGCCGAGGTGCAGCGCTACATCGGGGACGGCACGCAGCGCGTGAGCTCGGACGGGCAGGCCCGGGAGAAGATCCGGGGCTGGGACCAGGGCTACGCGCACGAGCCGGTGCTCGGTGTGTGGGCCATCGTCGACCCGGTCGGCGCCCTCGCGGGGACCCTGCTGCTCAAGCCCATCCCCGATTCCGGCACGAACACCGCGACCGACGTGGAGGTCGGGTGGCACCTGCACCCGCGCGCGTGGGGACGCGGATACGCCACAGAGGCGGCCCGTGCCGTGCTGGCCCACGCCTTCGAGCACGGTCAGGACCGGGTGGTCGCCGTGACGCACCCAGCCAACCGGGCGTCGCAGGCCGTGTGTCGTCGCCTGGGCATAACCCACCGCGGTCTCAGCCGAGCGTACTACGACGCCGAGTGCGCACTCTTCGAGCTCCGGGCACCCACCGCGCACGAAGGGGAGGCAGCATGAGTGATCCCGATCTCGTGATCGGTGCGGACGGTCTCGCCCGGCCCAGATGGGCGGCCTCGGACCCACTGCTCAGGGAGTACTACGACCACGAGTGGGGCGTGCCGGTGCGGGACGAGACCGGGCTGTTCGAGCGCGTGACGCTCGAGGCGTTCCAATCCGGGCTGTCATGGCGCACGGTGCTCGCGAAACGGCCGGCGTTCCGGGAGGTCTTTCACGGCTTCGACCCGGAGGCCGTGGCGGCCATGGATGAACGGGACGTCGAGCGGCTCCTGGGGGACGCGCGGATCATCCGCAACCGGCGCAAGATCGAGGCGACCGTGACGAACGCGCGAGCCACCGTGGCTCTGCGCGAGGACGGCGGTCTGGCGGACCTCGTGTGGTCCTTCATGCCGAGCAGTACCCCGCATCCCGATCGCTTCGCGGACGTCCCGACCACCTCGGATGAGAGTAGGGCCCTGTCCCGCGAACTGAAACGGCGCGGGTTCGTGTTTGTGGGTCCCACGACCATGTACGCGCTCATGGAAGCGATCGGGATGGTGGACACCCATTTGGTGGGCAGTCACCGCCGCGGGACCTCCGGGGTCTGGACGTGAGACCGGGTGCCGCGGGCGCTAGCGATCACGACGGCGCAGATAGCTGCGGCCGTCGGAATCCCTGACCATCTCGTAGTCGTCCTGGAGGTTGCGGTACCAGTCCTGGGCCTCGGGGGTCATCTCGGTGTTGCCCCGCAGGTTCATGGAGCTGCGGTTGGCCGGTCCCACGAAGCGCATCACCACCTTGTTGAAACGCTGCAGCCGACTCGGCTTGCGCGGGGTGGTCTCATCGGACGGTGAATCGGTGTCCACGGCGGGTTCCTTTGGAGACTGCGGGTGGGGAGAGAACTCTGGGGAGCGCACGCGCGTCCCCCTCTATTATGCCCGACGCAGGGGTGAGAAAGGCCCTAGGGCCCCTGACCGTTCCCGGTCAGGGGCCCTAGGGTGCGATTACGAGCGGATCAGGCCCGCTGCGTGTCGTCCTTGACGTTTTTGGCGTGCTCCTGCGCGGAGCCCTTGAGCTGGCCGGCTTCCTGCTGACCCTGCTCCTTGACCTCCTGGGCGCCGGACTGCGCGGTCTGCTTGACCGACTCCGCAGCCTCCTTGGCCGGTTTTTTCAGGTCGTCCGCGATCTCCTGCGCGGTTTCCTTGGTGGAATCCATGGCGCTCTGCAGGTGCGGCTGGACGCGGTCGGCGGCCTCGGCCACGAGCTCCTGCTCCTTCTGGCTCGAGGGCAGCAGGGAACCGATCAACCAACCGGCACCGAGGGCGATCAGGCCCGCGGCCATGGGGTTGCCACGGGTCTTGGCCCGGGCGGCCGCCGGGGCGTTGCTGATGGCCTCGCCGGCCTGGTCCATGCGGTGGGAGGCCTCGTCACGAAGGTCGCGGCCTGTATCCCGGGCGTCCTCTGCGGAGCCCATGATGGACTCACGGACGTCCTGGATCTTGTGGCGGGCCTTGCTCTTCTGACGGTCGACCACCTTTTCCGGGGTCACCTTCTCCGCCACGGCGTCCACGTCCGCATTCAGGCGTGCACGGGTGGCTTCGATATCGGCGCGGATCTGATCAGGGTTCTGCTGGCTCATCGGGTCTCCTTGGAAGGCTTCACGGTATCCGGAATTTCGCTGACGGTTTCGCGGGTTCGGGGCAGCGGGTCCTTGGTGGCCTGGGCCATCTTGCGCTTGCCGCGGTCCAGGTTCTTCTTGCCCACCGCGGCGAGGATCGCGGCGATGATCGCCCAGATGACCGCCACGATCACGGCCGACCAGCCAAGACCCACCAGGTTGCCCAGGGCCCACATGAGGGCCAGGGATAGGAACAGGAGCACGAAGTGGCCGGCCACACCGGCGCCTCCCAACAGCCCCGCGCCCTTACCTGTGACCTTTACGGAGTCCGTGGCCTTCTGGATCGCCATGTTCGCCTCGGCCTTGGCCAGCGCGATCTCCTGCTGGATCAGGGTGGTCAGGTTGGTGCTCAGAGACTTGAACATCTCACCGAGCGACTCGTGTTCCGCCCGCTCTTCGGGTTCCGACGGGGGAATGGGGTGACTCATCGACGCTCACTGCCTTGTCCGGGGTAGGTGGTGCCGGGGACCTGGGTGTCGCCCTGACCGGGGTACGTGGTGCCGGGAACCTGCGCGTCGCGCTGATCCGGGTAGACCGTGCCGGGAACCCGGTCGGTGTAGGTGCGGGTGCCCTCGCCACGGGTGTCGTTGCGGTACGCGTACGTGTCACCCGTGCTGGGGGTGCCGTACGCGGGTGCCTGGGTGCGGGCGACGGTGTCGTGGTGGTCGTTGCCGATCTCGTCGCTGTCCTTGGCGCTGCGCGTGGCGCGCCCGGCGAGCAGACCGATGCCGGCCGCGATGGCCAGGAAGGTCCCGGGACGGCGGGCAGCGAAACGGCGTACGTCACCGAGCAGCTGCTGCGGGTCCTTGTTCTCCAGCGAGGACGCGAGGGAGTTCACGGTGCCCGAGGCGTTGCCGAGCAGGCCACTGACGTACTCGGTCTCCGGCTTCTTGCCCTGGGAGATGGCGTCCACCTCATCGCTCACGGAGCGGACGGTCGATGCGAGGCGCTCCTGCTGCGGGCCCACGTAGCCCTGTAGGTCTTCCTTGAGGCGGCCCCACAGGTCGTGCGCCTGGCCCATGGCCTCGTCCTTGGCGGCGACGGCCTGCTCCTTGGCGGTCTCTTTCACGCGGCGGCCGGATCCAGCCGCCTCGTTCTTGAGCTGCTGCGCCTCGACCTTGCCGGATTCCGCGGCGACGTCCTTCTTGGACGGGACCTCGGTGGAACCCTGGGAGTGGGTCTGTTGACCAGCTCGACGCTGATCGTTGTTGTTGCTCATAGTGGCACCTTTCCTACAGCATGTGGTGGATTTAATAAGGCTACATATTATCGGGGGATTGGTATAGAGCATTCGATAATCTATTTCCACCCGGTTAGGCCGAAAACTCGGAATGGAAAATGAATTGACAAATCATTTCGCGCTGAGCGGAATATCGGGCTTCCCGTATCAAGTTGAGCGTAGTAGACTCAAGTTAACTGAAGTCAACGTCATCACTACTGTCGGAAGGAGCCGCCGTGGACACCAAGTTCACGACCAAGTCTCAAGAAGCCCTGAGCGCTGCAGCGTCGAATGCCGCGACCGCGGGCAACCCCAATATCGAGCCCGCCCACGTCCTCAAGGCGCTCATGGACCAGCGCGACGGCGTGGCCGTCGCTGTCCTACAGGCCACCGGTGCCAACGCGGACGCCGTGTCCATCAAGGCGAGCAACATCATCCACGAGATGCCCAGGGCATCCGGGACCTCCACGGCCCAGCCCCAGCTGAGCCGCACCGCGCTGCAGGCACTGCAGGCCGCGGAGAACTACGCGCGTGACCTCAAGGACGAGTACGTCTCCACCGAGCACCTGCTCTACGGTCTGGCCGCGGGACGCGACAAGACCGCCGAGGCGCTGCAGGCTGCGGGCGTGACCACGGAGGCGCTCGCACAGGCCATCCCGCAGGTGCGCGGTGACCGCCGGGTCACCAGCCCGGACCCGGAGGGGACCTTCCAATCCCTCGAGAAGTTCGGCACGGACCTCACGGCGATCGCCCGCGAGGGGAAGCTCGATCCCGTGATCGGGCGTGACTCGGAGATCCGCCGCGTGGTCCAGGTGCTCTCGCGCCGGACCAAGAACAACCCCGTGCTGATCGGTGAGCCCGGTGTGGGTAAGACCGCCGTGGTCGAGGGCCTCGCCCAGCGCATGGTGGCCGGGGACGTACCCGAGTCGCTGCGCGGCAAGACCCTGATCTCCCTGGACCTGGGGTCCATGGTGGCCGGCGCCAAGTACCGCGGGGAGTTCGAGGAACGCCTCAAGGCCGTCCTGGACGAGATCAAGAAGTCCGAGGGTCAGATCGTCACGTTCATCGACGAGATCCACACGGTCGTGGGCGCGGGTGCGTCCGAGGGGTCCATGGACGCGGGCAACATGCTCAAGCCCATGCTGGCCCGCGGTGAGCTGCGCCTGATCGGTGCCACCACGCTGGACGAGTACCGCGAGAACATCGAGAAGGACGCCGCCCTGGAGCGCCGGTTCCAGCAGGTCTACGTGGGGGAGCCCTCGGTCGAGGACACCGTGGCGATCCTGCGCGGATTGAAGGAGCGTTACGAGGCGCACCACAAGGTGCAGATCGCGGACTCGGCCCTCGTTGCCGCCGCTCAACTGTCCCAGCGTTACATCCCCAGCCGTCAGCTCCCGGACAAGGCCATCGACCTGATTGACGAGGCCGCGTCCCGGTTGCGCATGGAGATCGATTCCGCCCCGGAGGAGATCGACGAGCTGCGCCGCTCCGTGGACCGCTTGACCATGGAGGAACTGGCCCTGGACGGGGAGACAGACCCCGCGTCCGTCGAACGTCTGGCCGCTCTGCGCCAGGACAAGGCGGACAAGGAGGCCGAGCTGGATGCCCTCAACGCGCGGTGGGAGGCCGAGAAGGCCGGACTCAACCGCGTGGGTGACCTCAAGGCGCAGATCGACGACCTGCGCTCGCAGGCCGAACGCGCCCAGCGCAACGGTGACCTGGGGGAGGCCTCCCGCTTGCTGTACGGCGAGATCCCGGCTCTGCAGAAGGACCTGGACGCCGCACAGGCGCAGGAGGAGGCCGGGGCCCGGCATGACACCATGGTCTCGGAGGAGGTTACCGCGGACGACATCGCCGAGGTGATCTCCGCGTGGACCGGTATCCCCGCGGGCAAGATGCTGCAGGGCGAGTCCGACAAGCTGCTGCACATGGAGCAGCTGCTGGGCAAGCGCCTGATCGGGCAGAAGCCGGCCGTGAGTGCGGTCGCGGACGCCGTACGGCGTTCCCGCGCGGGGATCTCGGACCCGGACCGCCCCATCGGCTCGTTCCTGTTCCTGGGTCCCACGGGCGTGGGCAAGACCGAGCTGGCCAAGTCCCTCGCGGACTTCCAGTTCGACGACGAGCGCGCCCTGATCCGCATCGACATGTCCGAGTACTCGGAGAAGCACTCCGTCTCACGCCTGGTCGGTGCCCCTCCGGGGTACGTGGGCTACGACGAGGGTGGGCAGCTGACCGAGGCCGTGCGGCGTCGTCCGTACTCGGTGGTGCTGCTCGACGAGGTCGAGAAGGCCCATCCCGAGGTCTTCGACATCCTGCTGCAGGTCCTGGACGACGGTCGCCTGACCGACGGGCAGGGCCGCACGGTGGACTTCCGCAACGTGATCCTGATCCTGACCTCGAACATGGGCAGCCAGTTCCTGGTGGATCCCACCATGGACGAGGAGGCCAAGAAGAACGCCGTGATGGGCGTGGTCAACGCCTCGTTCAAGCCGGAGTTCCTCAACCGGTTGGACGACATCATCATGTTCGACCCGCTGAGCACCGAGGACCTGGCCAAGATCGTGGACATCCAGGTGGCCCAGCTCGCGCACCGTCTCGAGCAGCGGCGCCTGTCCTTGGAGGTCACGCCCGGGGCTAGCGAGTGGCTGGGTATCACGGGCTACGACCCCGCCTACGGTGCCCGCCCGCTGCGTCGGCTCGTGCAGCGCGAGATCGGTGACCGCTTGGCGCGCGGGCTGCTCTCCGGCGCCATCACGGACGGGGACACCGTGCTCGTGGACGTCAACCCGGACGTCGCCCAGGACGGCCTGACTGTCACGGCTTCGCACGGCGACGACCCGCAGGACGACGACGCCGCGCACGCCCACGACGCCCCGGCGCGGGACAGCGGCGACGACGTCGTGGACGCGGAGATCGTCGACGAGTGACACCCCGGCTACCGCGGATGCGTTCGCGGTGACCGAGACCGCCCGAGGAGCCTAGTGCTGCTCGGGCGGTCGTCCGTTCCGGGGCGACCGCTCATCCACGGTGGGCCTCTCGCCCGCGGCCGGCTGATCGGCCACGGCGGGCCGCGCGTCCACGTAGGTGTCCTGACGGTAGTCGTACTCCACGGGCTGACCGTTCTCGTCGGTGCGCTGGTACCACGAACTCATGCGCTCCCCCGTGGAGTCCACGTCGTGACCGGCCGCGGCGGGGCCCTCCTGGTGGCGGACCTCCAGGGCGAAGTCGTCCCCGTGCTCGTCCATGCCCTGGCGTACCGCGTTGTCGAGCGCCGTGCGCGCGTAGTGGTGGCGCAGACTCATGGGATCGGTGGAGAGGTCCCGCAGGAACGCCGGGATCAGGGCCAGCAGGATCACCGCGAACGGCAGCGCCGCCACGGTCACGAGGTCCTGCAGACCCTGCAGGGCGTTCGCCCCGCCCACCGCGAGCATCACGGAGGACACCCCGGCCAGGGCCACACCCCAGAAGATGATGATCTTCCGGTCCGGTTCGGGCTTGCCCTGCTGGGACATGGACGCCATCACGAGCGTCGCGGAGTCCGCGGACGTAATGAAGAAGACGGCCAGCAGCACGATGATCGCAATGGGCGTGATCTGCGCGAACGGCAGGGCGTCCAGGACGCGGAAGAGCATGTCCTCGGGGGACGCGGCACCCGCGATGTCCACGCCGTCGCGCTGCAACCAGATGGCGGTGCCGCCGAAGACCGAGAACGCGAGCACACAGATCACGGTGGGTGCCAGCAGTACCACGCTCACATACTGGCGCAGGGTGCGCCCGCGGGAGATGCGGGCCACGAACACGCCCACGAACGGCGCCCACGAAACCCACCACGCCCAGTAGAACAGGGTCCATGAGCGCATGAATTCCTCGGCCTCCCTGCCCCAGGACGCGGAGAGGGACAGCATCTGGAACATCTCACCGAAGTACGTGCCCACGACCGAGGGGATGAAGTTCAGCAGGAACACGGTGGGGCCCGCCACGAACAGGAAGAACGCGACCACGGCCGCGAGCACCATGTTGAAGTTCGAGAGCCTGCGGATCCCCTTGGCCACGCCGGAGACCGCGGAGATCAGGAACACGCACGTGAGCACCGCGATGATCGCGATCAGCACCGCGTTGCCCACCTCACCGAGACCGGTGATGATCTGCAGACCGCGGCCGATCTGCAGCGTGCCCAATCCCAGGGAGGCGGAGGTCGCGAAGAGGATGCCCACGATCGCGAACATGTCGATGAGCCGCCCGCCCACGCTCAGGTGCGCGCGCTGGCCGAAGATCGCGGACATCAGCAGGGGCCGCCCACGGCGATAGCCCGCGTAGCCCACGGCCGCCCCCACGAGCGCGTAGATGGCCCACGCCTGCAGTCCCCAGTGGAAGATGGTCTGTGCGAGTGCGGAATGCATCGCGTGGTAGCTCTGCGCCGCGGCGCGTCCCGGGGGAGGGGTCATGTAGTACGTGACGGGTTCGTAGACACCGAAGAAGATGAGCCCCACGCCCATCCCCGCCGCGAAGAGCATGGCGATCCACGACCCCATGGAGTAGGCCGGTTCCTCGCCGTCCTTGCCCAGAGGGATCCGGCCGTAGCGTGAGAACCCCACGAAGAGCAGGAACAACAGCATCACGGCGGCCAACAAGGTGAAGACCCATCCGCCGTAGGTCACCACCGCGTCCAGCGCACCTTTGGACACCGTGGTGAGCGATTCGGTGGAGACCGCACCCCACACCACGAACCCCACGATCAGTGCTCCGGCGACCCCGAACGTGATCTTGTCCGTGCGGTAGCGCACCCGCTGCTCCTCCACCGAGACCCCGGGCACCAGGCCCGGGTGGGTGTCATGGGGATACGGACTCTCGGAGGGCGGGACCCTCCGCGGGGATGAACTCATGGCAAACCTGCTCTGGTGCGGGGAATGTGCGGACTGCGCCGCCGGGGCCGTTTCACTGTACCGGCCGGATTCGCCCCGCGAGTTTCCTCGAACCACGCCGTGAGGGCCCGGGATTCGCCCGGGATTCGCCCGGGGTGGACGCACGGCGTGCGGGTGCGCGAGAAGCGTACAAAACATGTACCCTGGACACACGAAAAACTGACAAGACACTCCGGGGCCGTACTGTGTGCTCAACACGGTACCGCCGATCGGACACGAGACGCAGAGGGGGTCACGCCATGGGGCGCGGCCGTCAAAAGGCGAAGGCGACACGACAGGCGCGGGAGATGAAGTACTTCAGCCCGCAGACCGACTATTCGGCGTTGCAGCGGGAGTTGCGCAGCAGCAAACCGTCCTCCCGAGCCATGGATCACGAGGAACGTCCCGAGGATGAGGACGACTACTCGACCTACGCGGAGAAGTACTCGGACTACGACTGATCCGCTCGCCGCGCCACCGCGGCGGCGTCGTCATCGTGACCAGCAGAGCAAGGAACCGCCCACACGAGCGTGTGGGCGGTTCCTTGCGTGCCCGTCGCGTCGCGGGCGCTCGGTGCGCGTTCAGAGGGCGTAGTCACCTGTCATGAGCACGCCGCCGCCGGCCACGCCCTTGGCGCCTTGCACCCAGTCACTGCCGTGGCGGGAGGCATCCGGGTCCACGGGACCCACGCGGCCCATGATCCAGGACGGCAGCCCGCGTTCGGTGAGATGGGCCACGGCGGCGTCGGCCACGGCGGGGTCCACGATCGCGACCATGCCCACGCCCAGGTTGAGCGTGCGCTCGAGGTCCGCCAGGGGCACCTGACCGAGCTGCGCCACGAGCTGGAACACGGGCGGCAGGGACCACGTGGAGCGCTCCACCGTGGCCTGCAGGTCCGCGGGCAGAACACGCGCCAGGTTGGCCGCGAGACCACCGCCGGTCACGTGGGAGAAGCCGCGCACGCCGTGGCCCGTGGTGCCGTCCGGACCGTTCACGGGGAACGCCCGCGCGAGGTCCAGGACGTCCGCCGCGTAGACGCGCGTGGGTTCGAGCAGTTCCTCGCCCAGGGTCCGGCCCAGTTCGCTGACCTGGCGGTCCAGCTGCCAACCGGCCACGTTGATGACCCGGCGCACCAGGGAGTACCCGTTGGAGTGCAGCCCGGAGGACGCCATGCCGATCACGACGTCCCCGTCACGCACGCGCTGCGGGCCGAGCAGTTCGTCCGCCTCGATCACGCCGGTGGCCGCACCGGCGACGTCGTACTCGTCCACGCCCAGCAGCCCGGGGTGCTCGGCGGTCTCTCCGCCCACGAGGGCGGTGCCCGCGGCCTCGCACGCCGCGGCGATGCCCCGCACGATGTCCGCGATGCGTTCCGGGACCACCTTGCCGGTCGCGATGTAGTCGGTCATGAACAGCGGCTTGGCGCCCACGACCACGATGTCGTCCACGACCATGCCCACGAGGTCCCACCCGATGGTGTCGTGGACGTCCAGGGACTGGGCGATCGCGACCTTGGTGCCCACGCCGTCCGTGGACGTGGCCAGGTAGGGCTTGCGGTAGCCGGTGAGCTCGGAGACGTCGAAGAGCCCGGCGAAGCCGCCCACGCCGCCCACCACGCCGGACGTGTGGGTCGCCTTCACGGCGGACTTCATGAGTTCGACGGCGCGGTCCCCGGCCTCGACGTCCACCCCCGCGCTCGCGTAGGTGACGGCTTCCGTGCCGTGGGCTCGGGACTGGCTCATGCGGTGGTCTCCTCGTGGGCGGTGTCGGTGCGCGGTGCTGGGTCCACGAGGTCCTCGGAAGGTTCCGCGTGGGCCCCGGGGGATTCCAGCACGGACTTGCCGAGCCGGTCCGCCTTGGGCAGGGCCGTGGGGTAATCACCCGAGAAGCACGCGGTGCACAGGGTGGAACGGGGGCGGGCGGTGGCCTCGATCATCCCCTCCTCGGAGATGTACCCCAGGGAATCGGCGCCCAGGGAGGCGCGGACGTCCTCCACGGCGAGCCCGTTGGCGATCAGCTCCGCGGGGGACGCGAAGTCGATGCCGTAGAAGCACGGCCACTTGATGGGCGGGGAGGAGATCCGCACGTGGATCTCCGCCGCCCCCGCTTCACGCAGCATGCGCACGAGGGCCCGCTGGGTGTTGCCGCGCACGATCGAGTCGTCCACGACCACCAGGCGCTTGCCCGCCACGATCGAACGCAGGGGGTTGAGCTTGAGCCGGATCCCGAGCTGACGGATGGTGTCCGAGGGCTCGATGAACGTGCGGCCCACGTAGGAGTTCTTCACGAGTCCGTGTCCGAACGGGATGCCCGAGGCCTCCGCGTATCCGATCGCGGCGGGGGTCCCGGACTCGGGGGTGGGCATCACGAGGTCCGCGTTCACGGCATGCTCGCGCGCGAGTTGTCGGCCCATCTCCACGCGGGACTCGTACACGGAGCGCCCGGCGATCGTGGTGTCGGGGCGGGCCAGGTACACGTACTCGAACACGCACCCCGCGGGCTTCGCCTCCGCGAAACGGCGCGAACGCAGGCCGTTCTCGTCGATTGCGATGAACTCACCAGGTTCCACCTCGCGCACGAGGGAGGCGCCCACGATGTCCAGCGCAGCGGTCTCGGAGGCCACGACCCAGCCGCGTTCCAGTCGGCCCAGCACGAGGGGACGCACGCCCAGGGGATCGCGCGCGGCGTAGAGTGTGGCCTCGTCCATGAACGTGAGACAGAAGGACCCCACGAGCCGGGGCAGCAGCATCATGGCCGCCTCCTCGAGCGAGTTTAGGGGGTGCTCCGCGAGCAGCGCGGTGATCAACGCGGTGTCCGTGGTGTTGCCCCGGGCGATCTCACCGCGGGACGGGAACCCGGACTTGTCGAGCAGCAGGTCGTAGAGCTCGGCGGAGTTGGTCAGGTTGCCGTTGTGCGCGAGCGCGAGCGTGCCGTGCGGGGTGGCACCCAGGGTGGGCTGGGCATTGGCCCAGTGGGACGCACCCGTGGTGGAGTAGCGCGCATGTCCCACGGCCAGGTACCCCTTGAGGGTGTTGAGCGTGGTCTCGTCGAAGACCTGGGACACGAGCCCCATGTCCTTGTAGACCGAGATCCGTTCCCCGTCGGACGTCGCGATGCCCGCGGACTCCTGCCCGCGGTGCTGCAGCGCGTACAGGCCGTAGTACGTCAGTTTGGCGACGTCCTCGCCCGGGGCCCACACGCCGAACACGCCGCACGCGTCCTGGGGGCCTTTTTCTCCGGGCAAGAGGTCGTGAGAGAGTTTTCCGTCAGCTCGAACCACGCAGACAGTGTCTCATGTGCCGGGGCGCTCGTCCGCCCCGTGAAGATCCTGGACCTCCGCGGTCACGTGCCGGGAGCGTTTGAGGGAGATCCGGTCCAGGACGAGTGCCACCACGGCACCCACGGTCGCACCCACGATCAGGAACGTCATGAGGAAGAACCCGATGATGGCCCCGCGGGTGTAGGCGAGCGATCCGGGGCCCAGCGCCCCCACGAGCAGTCCCGCGATGGCCCCGACGGCCGCGCCCGTGATGAGGAACGCGATCATGTTGGGGGCGCGGCGCACCGTCATCCGTTCGGTGGCGGAACCGGGCTGCGAGGCGGGCGCGGGCGTCTCGGGATCGGCGGAGCTCATGGTTTCCAGGTTATCGCGCATCCGGGCGTGCGCGGGCCACGCGATGTCGTCGGTGGGGCGTGGGTGGTGCCTCAGCCGAACAGCGGGAGCCACGCGCTGAGGTCGGTGCGCGTCCCGGACGCCGCGACGCTGCCCTCGCGGACGCTGTCGGTCCACCGTGCGCGTCCGGTCGCGAGCGCGAGCCACGTGGTGGCGTCGGTCTCCACCACGTTGGGTGGGGTGCCGCGCGTGTGGCGCGGACCGGGGACGCACTGGGTCACGCCGAAGGGCGGCACGCGCACCTCCACGGAATTGCCCTCAGCGCGACTCGCGAGTTCCTCGAGGCAGTAGCGCACCGCGGTGGCCGTGGTGCGGCGGTCGGCCTCGTCAGGGGATCGACGCCAGCGCGCGAGCGCGAGGCTGCCGTCCGCCGGGTCGACCTTGCGTCGGATCGTCATGGCCCACCTCTGGGATCGTGGATCTCGGATTGAGGATCGGGGGGGGCGGTCAGCCCAGGAGTTCCCGCAGCGGCTCGGCGAGCTCGATGGCACCCACGGGCCGCCCGGCCCCGGTGATCGGGTGCGTGACGCGTTCGAGGACGCTATCGGCGTCGGCCCGGGAAACGGCACCCGCGTGCGCGAGCAGTGTGAGGCCCACGAGTGAGTTGGCGCGCGAGGAACCGTCCAGCATCTTGATGGCCACGGACCACCCGGAACGGGTGCCCAGCCCCAGCACGCCCTCCGCGCCGAGCTTGGTGATCACGTCCAGCTCCTCCATGATCACGGTGTTCGAACGCCCCGGGCCCTGGACGTACTCGGGGTAGTCGAGCATGGACGTGGCCACGGTCGCGGCGCGGGCGTCAGCCTGGACGTTGCGTGCGGCGCGCCCCAGCGTGGAGTACATGCGGGCGAGGCCGGTGAGGGTGATCGCCGTGAGCGGTGCACCGCAGCCGTCCACGCCCACGTGCTGGGCGCGCTCGCCGGAGAACTCCTCGATGGTCTCGATCACGAGCTGCTGCAGCGGGTGCTCGGGATTCAGGTAGGAGTCGATGGGCCACCCGTTGGTCACGCACGCGAGCAGGAACGCCGCGTGCTTGCCCGAACAGTTCATGCACATGCGGTTGCGGCCGCGTTCGGTGCGGATCAACCACGCGCGCGTGTCCTCGTCCTGGGGCCAGTCCGGCGGGCACTGCAGCGCCTCGGGGTCCAGCTCGGCCGCCTTGAGGATCGAGTTGACCGCGTCCAGGTGGTCGAACGTGGCGGTGTGCGACGCCGCCGCGATCGCCACCTGCTCGCCGCGCAGCGGGGCCCCGGCCTTCATCGCGGCGATCGCTTGGAACGGCTTGAGGGTCGAGCGCGGGAAGATCGCCTCGTCCGGAGCGCCCACGGAGAACGCCACGGATCCGTCAGGTGCCAGCACCACGGCGGATCCGCTGTGCCGGGACTCCACGAAGCCGCTGCGTTGCACCACGGCGAGTTCCACGGCCTGGTCCGAGCTGAAGGTCTGCATACCTTCCAGTATGGCAGCGTGGCCCGCGCAATCGTTGCCCGGACGGGGGCTGTGGCCGATACGCTGAGCGCGTGAA
Organism: Kocuria sp. ICS0012; assembly: GCF_001665945.1. Lineage (NCBI taxonomy): Bacteria > Bacillati > Actinomycetota > Actinomycetes > Micrococcales > Micrococcaceae > Kocuria > Kocuria sp. ICS0012. Next base: position 44,003 of record NZ_LZMM01000043.1, read on the forward strand.
GGTTTTGGTGGTGGGCCCAGGGGGCCGCGAACACGCGATGATCACGTCCCTGCTACGGGACCCGCACGTCAGCGAGGTGCACAGCGCACCCGGTAACCAGGGGATCGCCCAGGACGTCCCGGTACATCCCCTCAACGCGCAGGACCCGGAGGCCGTGGTCGCGCTGGCTCGGGAGTTGGACGCGGACCTCGTGGTCGTGGGACCGGAGGCACCGCTCGTCGCCGGTGTCGCGGACGCCCTCACTCGTGCGGGCATCCCCGTGTTCGGTCCGTCCGCACAGGCCGCGCGGATCGAGGGCTCCAAGGCGTTCGCCAAGGAGATCATGGCGGCGGCGGGTGTCCCCACCGCGCGATCGGTGGCCACGACGGATCTCGCGGACGTGCGGGCGGCCTTCGAGCGTTTCGGTGCGCCCTACGTGGTTAAGGACGACGGGTTGGCCGCGGGCAAGGGCGTGGTGGTCACGCCGGACCGGGACCGTGCCGAGGCCCACGCGCGCGAGTGCCTGGACGCGGGCGGTGCCGTGGTCGTCGAAGAGTTCCTGGACGGCCCGGAAGTGTCCCTGTTCGTGCTCAGCGACGGCGAGAACGTGGTCCCACTGCAACCGGCCCAGGACTTCAAGCGCGTTCGCGACGGTGACCAGGGCCCCAACACGGGTGGCATGGGCGCTTACACGCCGCTCGAGTGGCTGCCCGAGGGGTTCACGGACGAGGTCGTGCGCCGCGTGGCCCGCCCCGTGATCGACGAACTGCGACGCCGCGGCACCCCCTTCGTGGGGGTGCTCTACTGCGGTCTCGCCGTGACCGAGCGCGGCATCCAGGTCATCGAGTTCAACGCGCGCTTCGGCGATCCCGAGACCCAGTCCGTCCTGGCGGTGCTCGAAACCCCGCTGGGCGAACTGCTGCTCGACGCCGCGCAGGGCCGGTTGTCCGAGCGCGAGGAGCTCCAGTGGGCCTCCGGCGCGTCCGTGACCATCGTGCTCGCGGCTCACAACTACCCGGGCGCCCCGCGCAAGGGGGACGTGATCACGGGGCTGGCCGAGGCCGCCCAGGACCCGGACACGTGGGTCATCCACGCCGGCACAGACCGCAACGCCGCCGGGGAGATCGTCTCGGCGGGCGGGCGCGTGCTCGCCGTCGTCTCCCGCGGGGCGGACCTGCGGGAAGCGCGCGAGCGTGGCTATCGTGGGATGGAGCGCATCACCCTTCCCGGATCGCACTACCGCACCGACATCGCACTGGCCGCGTCCGAGGGACGGATCACGGTCCCCGGGGGCCAACCGGGTCCCGGCACCACGGACGCCCCGGGCGGGACGCCGGGTCGCACCGGGGCGCCCACCGCGACCACAGCAGAGGAGCAGGCATGAGCGAGCACGGCATACCCCTCGAGATCCCGGGCTGGAAGCACGTCTACTCCGGCAAGGTCCGGGAACTCTACGTCCCGGACGAGTCCCGCCTCAGCGCCACGGGTGTGGCGATCCACGACGACGCCGAGTACCGCGCCGGTGCCGTGCTCGTGGTCGCGAGCGACCGGATCTCCGCGTTCGACCAGGTGCTGCCCACCACCATCCCGGACAAGGGCGTCATCCTCACCCAGTTGTCCCTGTGGTGGTTCCAGCAGTTGGACGGGATCGCGAACCACATCCTGACCACGGACGTTCACGAGTCCGTGCGCGGGCGCGCGGTCGTGTGCAAGAACCTGTCTATGTTTCCCGTGGAGAACATCGTGCGCGGGTATCTCACCGGCTCCGGGCTCAAGGACTACCGCGCCACCGGGTCGGTGTGCGGGATCGAGCTGCCGGAGGGCCTCGAGGACGGCGACCGGCTGGAGCAGCCCATCTTCACCCCCACGGGCAAGGCCGAACTGGGGGAGCACGACGAGCCCATCACATATCAGGAAATGGCGAACGTGGTGGGCAATTCCGTGGCGGACCGGTTGCGGGAGCTGTCCCTGAAGATTTACTCGAGCGCCGAGCGGATCGCCCGGGAGCGGGGGATCATCGTGGCGGACACCAAGGTGGAGTTCGGCCTGGACTCCTACCGCGGGGCCATCACCCTGGGGGACGAGGTGCTCACCCCGGACTCCTCACGGTTCTGGGACCTGGAGACCTACAAGCCGGGCCGCCCGCAACCGTCCTTCGACAAACAGTACGTGCGGGACTGGTTGCGCTCGGACGCCTCCGGGTGGGACGGCCAGGGCCCCGTGCCCGAGCTGCCCGAGGAGGTCGTGGCCAAGACGCGCGAGCGCTACGTGGAGGCGTACGAGCGGCTCACCGGTCGGGTGTTCGACGCCCGCGGCCCGTTCTTCGAGGTCGCCGGCCCGCCCGAGTACTGATCCGGCCGAGTACGGATCCTGCCCGGCGCTAGGCTGGCGGCAGCGCGGGTCCTACTTTGTCGAGACTGACGCGTCGGCGCGCTCACGCGCCGGTGCTCACCGGCCGTCCCAGCGCCCGGTGCGCATATCCACGCGGACCCAATGGGCGTCGGTCTCGCGCAGGGGCGTGCCCTCGCGTTCGTAGTGTTCCCGCGCAGTGATCTGCAGGTGGTCGGGCAGCGTGCCGTCCGCGCGCACCACACGCCACCACGGGACGTCCGTCCCGGCCAGGCCCATGGCCATGATCCGCGCCGCGAGCCGCGGGGTGCTCAACCACGCGAGTTCCGCCACGTCCCCGTAGCTGAGCACCGCGCCCGGTGGGATCGCGACGACGACGCCGCGCACGGCCTCGACCGCGTCCGTCCCGGTCCTCGGGGCGTCCGGGGTGTCACTCACGCGACCGGGATCCGCACGTCCAGGTGCCACACGGCATTGCGCGGACCGTACTCCACCTGACCGTTGAGCAGGGCGACCCGTTCCTGGATGCCGCGCAGCCCGAACGCGGAGGTCAGTTCCCTGCGCCCGGAGTCGGTGCCGGCACCCCGGCGGATCTGGTTCTCGGCGTGGACGTGCACGGCGCCGTCCCGGACGAACACCCGCAGGGCGCACCGGGAACCCGTGGGCGCGTACTTGATCATGTTGGTCGAGGCCTCCTGCAGCACCCGGGCCGCGGTGCCGCGGATGGACGTGGGGATCTCGTCCAGGCCGTCACCCAGTTCGAGCTCCGGCACGAGTGCGGCGCGTTCGAGGCTCGCCGCGAGTGCCCGGGCCACGCCGTACAGGGACCCCGTGGTGAGCCCGGAACTGCTGTCCCGCTCGTCCGGGGCGCCGGGGGAGTCCCGCAGGATGTGCAGCAGCGTGCGCAGCTCATGCAGCCCGGAGCGGGCGGCGGAGTCCATCATGTCGATCGTGCGGTGCAGTTCCCTGGGGTCCTGCTGCCGGTGGGACCCCGCAGCCTGCATGGTCACGAGGGTCAGTTCGTGCGCGACCACGTCGTGCAGGTCCCGGGCCAGGGCGAGCCGTTCCTGCTCCCGCAGCCGCTGGTGGGTGACCTCCAGAACGGCGAGGCGGCGGGTGTTGAGCCGGTACTGGGTCACGAAGAACCGCACGGCCGCACCGATCAGCGCGGACACACCCAGGGGGATGCCCACGGTCCACACGAAATCGGAATTGCGCAGCACCCCCGCAGACACGACTATCCACGTGGCGGTGACCGCGAGGTGGGCCAGCGCGGTCCCGCGGGAGAGCATCGCGAGCACCGCGACCATCACGACGCACCCGCACAACAGGGCCAGGGCGTAGTCGTGCAAGACCGTGGCCAACACGTACGACAGCGTGATGGCCACGGCGCTCGCGAGGGGCGACCATGCGAGCAGCGCCACGGCCCCGTAGCTCAGGACCAGGAAACTGCTCGAGAGCACGGCGGGTGCCGGGGGCATGAACGACCACGGCATGGACCGCAGGTCGTCGAGCAGTGCCACCGCGGCGAAGAGCACCACGACGACACGCAGCCAGCTCGGCATACCGCCGGATCGAGGGGCGGGGTCCACCCCGATAGCAGTACCCCCCGGGATCACCGGTTGGGGCAGAGAACGGGCCAGTAGTGGCAGATCACGTTCGTGGGGCCGCGCGGGACCGTGGGGGACGCGGCGTGCGCCGGCGCCGCGCTGAGGATAAGGGCTCCGCTCAGCAGGGCCGCGGTGGCGGTGCGCACCCAGCGTGTGCGGGTCGAAGTGGTGGTGGTCACGGGGGACGAGTGCTCAGTCATGCGCTCAGTTTATGATCAGGCCATGGATTTGTGCAGGCTTCTCTTGGTGGACGATCATCCGCTCATGCGTGACGCCCTCGCGAACCTGTTCCGCGCGGAGCCGGGTTTCGAGGTCGCGGGGGAGGCCTCGGACGGCGCGGAGGCCGTGGCCACGTGCCTGGAACTGCGCCCTGACGTGGTGCTCATGGACATCCGTATGCCGGGGATGGACGGGATCGAGGCCACCGGGGAGATCGTGCAGCGTTGCCCGGAGACCAAGGTGCTCGCGCTGACCACGTTCTCGACCCTCGAGTACGTGGTCCCCGCTCTGCGCGCGGGGGCCTCCGGGTACCTCGTCAAGGACGCCCGGCACGACGAGATCGTCTCCGCCGTGAGCCTGATCCGCGAGGACGAACTCGCGCTGTCCCCGTCCGTGGCCAGCTCGCTGGCCAACAACGTGCTGGGGGACGTCCCGGTGCCCTCCGTGCGCCGCGGTCACCTGCGCGCGGCGGCGGCCGGCGCCGTCGAACCCGCACCCCGGGGACCCCACCCGGACGCGCCCAAGCTCTCGCCGCGCGAACTCGAAACGCTCGAGTGGATCGCCAAGGGGCTCAACAACAATGAGATCGCCGAGCGCATGTCCGTCTCGCACGGCAGTGTGAAGGCCTACGTGTCCCATCTGTGCGAGAAACTCGCGGTGCGGGATCGGGTCCAGGTGCTGATCTCGGGCATCCAGTGGGGCCTCGTGCATCCCGAGCTGGACGACGAGCGGTACCCCCGCCTGACCTGATTCCCAGGTTACCTTCAGGTTCACGCTCGAAGACTGGCCGAATGGCCATGGTGGCGCGGGTCCCCGGTACGGCACAGTTAGTGGTGGACATCGGAAGAGATGTCCACCGCTCCACGGGGGTCGAGCGAGTGTACGGCGTACGGCCCCGAGTAGGAGCGGACCGCTGAACTCGCGACGGGGGTCCTCGTACCCCTTTGTGACAGAGCTCCGCGAGGCCTGGATCACCTCGCGTGCAGTTCCGAGGTCCTCCGTCGCGTCAGCGGGCCAGGGCGGATGCAAGCCTGACCCCGGCGCCTCCCGGCCAGGAGGCGCCGGGGTTTTTCCTTTGTCAGGGGAGTGCCGGGGAGTTTCCGACGTGCGGGTCAACGGCGCCCCTTCATCGATCCGACGCCCGGGCCGGTCGTGGCCGGTCTCGGGACCGTTCGCTGCCGGGCCGTTCAGTCCCGTTCGGCTCGGTTTCTACCCGGCTCAGTCCCGTTCAGCTCAGTCCTGCCGGGCCCGGTCCTGTTCGGCGCGGTCGTGGTTGGCTCGGTCCTGGTCGGCCGTGCCGGTCGCGTCCGGCACGAAGCCGTAGAACCACATGATGTGCTCGCGCAGCAGGCGCGCGGTCAGGGCGCCGTCGCGTTCGGTGGTCGCGCGCAGGATCGCGCGGTGCTGTTGCTGCAGGTGCGCGCGGATCTCCGGCCAGCCCGTGACCTTCGCGACCGTCTCCTGGACGTACCCGATCGTGGCTTCGCGCAGGGACGCCATGATCGTCTCGAGCACCACATTCCCGCTCAGGGATGCGAGGCGCACGTGGAACTGCGCGTCCAGCGCGTGGAACTCGGCGTCGCTCACCTCGGGGTCGTCCATGCGGTCGAGCAGTTCGCCGGCCTGCGCAAGGATTTCGTTCCGGTGCGGACCGGTCGACGACGCCGCCTCAAGACTCGCGTGGCTCTCCAGCAGCACGCGTGTGCCCACCACGTCCGCGACCGGCAAGGAACGGGTGGCAATGTGCATCCGCAGGGCCCAGCCGAGCGCCGCGGAGGGGTCCGAGATAACGGAGGCCCCGGACTGCGGGCCCGAGCCCGTGGCCGTCCGTACGAGCCCCATGGCCGCGAGGATCCGCACGGCCTCCCGTACCGACGCCCGGGAGATGCCGAAGTCCTCGGCGAGCGCGCGTTCGGCGGGGAGCTTGTCGCCCACGTGCAGCCCGCCCGTGCGCAACTGGTGTTCGAGCCAGTCCAGCACAAGGGTGTAGGCGGGGGTGGTGCTCATTGATTCCTCTCGGGGCGGGTCCGTGGTCCGTTGCGGCGAGGTGCCGCCGGACCGGGCTCCTCACTGTGCCCACAGGGTTGCGGGTGCCATGGCGTGCTGAGCCCCATGGTGCTCGGCGTCCCCGGGGTGCCCGCAGCTCCGCGGCGCCCGGACGGTCTGGTATCTCAGGAGTGCTCAGGCGGCGGGCAGCATCCATGCGAGCACGTTGGACTGCAGGAACACCAGGCAGCACAACACCAGCAGCATGCCCAGGGACCACGGGACCACGGAGCGGAAGATCTGAGACTCCTTGCCCTGCATGCCCACTGCTGAGGACGCGATGGCCAGTGACTGCGGCGAGATCATCTTGCCCACCACACCGCCGGACGTGTTCGCGGCGGTCATCAGGTGCGGGTCCAGCCCAGACCCAAGGGCCGCGGTCTTCTGCAGGTTGGCGAACAGTGCGTTGGCGGACGTATCCGAACCGGTGACCGCGGTGCCCACCCAGCCCAGCACGGGGGAGAAGAACGCGAACGCCGCGCCAAGACCGGCCACGAACGTGCCGATCGCCAGGGTCTGGCCGGAGAAGTTCATCACGTAGGCCAGTGCCAGCACGGACATGATGGTCAGGGCGGAGAAACGCATCTTCCAGAAGCTGCGTCCGATTTCGGCAAGGGCATCCGCGATCGAGAGTCGGAACATCCCGTGGTGGTTGAACAGGGCGTAGATCACGGCCACCAGCAGGCCGGTGATGAGCAGCAGCGTGCCGGGGCTGGAGAGCCACTGGAAAGAATAGACCGTGCCCGAGATGGCTTCGCCCTTGGCATTGAGCAGGTGCCCGTTCAGGCCGGGCCACGGGATCTTGACGTCCGTGGACGCCAGCGCCTTGGGCACATTGACCCCGGCGGTCCAGAGCTTGGCGACGCCGAAGACGGCCACCACCAGCAGATAGGGCAGCACTGCCATCCACACGCGCCCGGCCGTGAGTACCGCAGCATCCTCCGGGCGGGAGACGCCCAGGTCCGCGCGCACGGCCTCGGCGCCCTTGGGACGCCAGAAGCGCATGAGGATCACCACACCGGCGAGCCCGGCGAGGGACGCCACCACGTCGGTGAGCTCGTACGAGAAGTGCGTGGCGCACCACCACTGGGCGATCGCGAAGCTGCCGCCCACCACGAGGGCGGCGGGCCAGGCCTGCTTGAGACCGCGGGCGCCGTCGACGATCAGCAGCAGGAAGAAGGGGACCACGAACGCGAAGAACGGGGCCTGGTGACCCACCACGGCACCGATGTGGGCCGGGTCGAGGTCCGTGAGTGTGCCCGCGGTGGTGATGGGGATCGCGATCGCGCCGAAGGCCACGGGGGCGGTGTTGGCGATCAGCACCAGCGTGGCCGTCTTGAGAGGCTTGAGCCCAAGGGCCAGGATCATCGTGGCGGTGATCGCCACGGGGGCGCCGAAGCCTGCGAGAGCCTCGAGCAGACCGCCGAAGCAGAACGCGATGAGCATGGCCTGGATGCGCAGGTCACCGCCCCCGATGGTGTCGAAGATGGTGCGCAGGTCCTCGAAACGCCCGGAGAGCACGGTCACCTGGTAGAACCACAGGGCCATGACCACGATCCACACGATCGGGAACAGTCCGTAGACGGCGCCCTGGGTGGCGGTCAGTGCGGCGAGGTGCGCTGGCATGCCGAAGCCCAGGGTGGCCACCAGCAGGGCCACGGCGAGGGACGTGAGACCCGCTACGTAGGCGCTGGTCTTGAAGGCCAGCAGCATCACGAAGAAGGTCAGCAGGGGCAGGCAGCCGACCAGGGCGGACAGCCCGACGCTGCCTCCCACGGCGTCGGTCGCGGCGGTAAAGGTATTCACGCGTTCTCCAAGGGGTGGGGCCGGATCGGAACCGTGGTTCCCGGATCGAGAGTGTGGTCTCGGCGGGGCGGTGTGCACCACGTCCGGGCAAGTCGTACGATGAGTGGTCAGACCACATTGGTCCTACCGCACAGCGTACATGATGCAGGTCACATGGTGAACACCTCGCGCCCCGCCGTGGGGAGCCCGCGCGCGGCCTTTCATGCCTGTCCCATGCCACGCCGTACGTTGTTGTGACCGGGCTCACGGGCGTAGCCTGGTATGACCGCAGAGTATGGACCGGGGCAGACGGTTAGGAGACCACACACATGAAAATCGCGCTCTTCGCCACATGCATTGTGGATGCCATGTATCCCAAGGTGGCGCTGGCCACCGTGCGGATCCTCGAGCGGCTGGGACACGAGGTCGTGTTTCCCCAGGGGCAGGGCTGCTGTTCCCAGATGCACGTCAACAGCGGGTACTTCCAGGACGCTGTGCCGGTGATCCGCAACCACGTGCGCGCGTTCACCAGCGCGGACTACGACGTCGCCGTGGCCCCCTCCGGCTCCTGTGTGGCCTCCCTGGGGCACCAGCAGCCGATGGTTGCGCGCCAGTGCGGCGAGGACGCCCTGGCCGAGGATGCCGCCATGGTGGCCAAGAACACCTACGAGCTCTCCGAGCTGCTCGTGGACGTGCTGGGCGTGACGGACGCCGCCGAGCAGCTCGGCTCCTGGTTCCCGCACCCGGTGACCTACCACCCCTCGTGCCACGGCATGCGCCTGCTGGGACTCGGGGATCGCCAGAAGGACCTCGTGCGCTCCGTAGCGGACATCGAGTTCCATGAGCTACCCGACGCCGAGGAGTGCTGCGGCTTCGGCGGCACGTTCTCCTTCAAGAATCCGGACGTCTCCGGTGCCATGGCGGACGCCAAGCTCAACAACATCCGCAGCTCGGGCGCCTCGCTGTGCACCGGCGGGGATGCCTCGTGCCTGCTGCACCTGGGCGGAGCCGCGTCCAAGCGGAACGTGGACGTCCAGACCGTCCACTTCGCGGAAATCCTCGCCTCAACCCGGGCCAACCCGCTGCAGGTAGAGGGCCCCGTTGAACTGTCCATCTCCCAACCCGGCCGTCGCACGGCGAGCCCGGTCACCACTGCAGGAGCAACTCGATGAGCGTCACGTCCCTCGGCATGCCCGCCGTGCGTCCCGTGCACGGGCAGGGCAACCTGCACGCGCAGGTCGCCTTCCCCAAGGCCGCCAAGAAGGAGCTGCAGAACAAGCAGATGCGCGCCAACATCCGGCACGCCACCCACACCATCCGCGCCAAGCGCGCTGGCGTGGTGGGGGAAGTCCCTGACTGGAGCGAGCTGCGCGACGCCGGCTCCGCCATCAAGGAGACCGTGATGGCGGAGCTGCCCGAGCTGCTCGAGCTGTTCGAGGCGAACGTGACGGCGCGCGGCGGCGTCGTCCACTGGGCCCGGGACGCGGACGAGGCGAACGCCATCGTGACCCGTCTGGTCCAGGAGCAGGACACCACGGACGTGATCAAGGTGAAGTCCATGGCCACCCAGGAGATCGGGCTGGACGAGCACCTCTCCGAGCACGGGATCACCGCCACGGAGACGGACCTCGCCGAGCTCATCGTGCAGCTGGGGCGGGACAAGCCCTCCCACATCCTGGTGCCCGCGATCCACAAGAACCGCGAGGAGATCCGCGAGATCTTCAGCCGCGAGATGCCCGGCGTCACCGAGGAGCTCACGAGCGAGCCCCGAGTGCTCGCGGAGGCCGCGCGGCAGCACCTGCGGGAGAAGTTCCTCACCTCCAAGGTGGCCATCAGCGGCGCGAACTTCGGCATCGCGGAGACTGGCACCCTGTCCGTGGTGGAGTCCGAGGGCAACGGGCGCATGTGCCTGACCCTGCCCGAGACCCTGATCACCGTGATGGGCATCGAGAAACTGTTGCCCACCTACCAGGACCTCGAGGTGTTCTTCCAGCTCTTGCCGCGCTCCTCCACTGGCGAACGCATGAACCCGTACACCTCCCTGTGGACCGGCGTGACGCCCGGGGACGGCCCCAAGAACTTCCACGTGGTGCTCCTGGACAACGGGCGCTCCGCGGTGCTCGCGGACCCGCAGGGTCGCTCCGCACTGCACTGCATCCGGTGTTCCGCGTGCCTGAACGTGTGCCCCGTGTACGAGCACGCGGGCGGGCACTCCTACGGCTCCACCTACCCCGGTCCCATCGGGGCGATCCTTTCGCCGCAGCTCACGGGCATCACGTCCGAGAAGAATGCCTCCCTGCCGTACGCGTCCTCCCTGTGCGGGGCGTGCTACCAGGTGTGTCCCGTGAAGATCAACATCCCCGAGATCCTCGTGCATCTGCGGGACGAGGACATCCGCGCCCAGCACGGGAAACGCCCGGACCACGCCCACCCTGCACCGGTCTCCAAGGACCCCGCGGTGGGCGGGGACGACAACTGGCGCGAGGAGAAGTCCCTGACCGCGGACGAGGGCCGGGGTGGGCAGGACACTGCCCCCCAGAAGGGCACCCTCCAGGAGCTCGGTTCTCGGGCGCGTCGCGCAGGACGCCGCATCCGAGGAGCCGTGCCTTCCCGCGGTGTGCCCACGCAGATGGACGCCATGATGAAGGGCGCTTCCTTCGTGATGTCCTCTGGTCAGCGGATGTCCTTGGCGGAGCGCGGGCTACCCATGGGCCGTGTCATCGCCGGCCGCGACCGCGCCATCGGTTGGCTGCCCGGCATGGTGGGCGGCTGGACCGCCGAGCGCGACATCCCCGAGCCCCCCAAGGAGTCCTTCCGCAACTGGTGGAAGAAGCACGAGGGGGAGACCGGGGAACGACTCGAGCGCGACGGCGTCACTGCAGCGCCGGGAACCGAGCGCACCGGTGCGGGGCCCGCGGAGGACCACCCGGCGTCGTCCGTCGAGGTGGCAACCCCCCAGGGCTCGCACGGCGAGTCCAAGGCAGCCCGGACCGAGGAGACCGCGGCCGGCACCGGCCAGGACGCCGCCACCCCGGGTGCCGGCGCGGATGCCGTGGCCGGGGCGTACAGTGCTGCCACGGGCGACCCCCACGAGGACAACATCGCACCCCGCAACGGCCACGCAGGCCGCGGGAACCAGGACGGAGAGCCGGCATGAGCGCCGACGCCAAGACCGAAATCCTCGAGCGGCTCAACGGTGCGCTCGCGGACCACCCGCGGGCACCCCACGTGCCCCGCGACTACCGGCACACCTCGGACCTCGGGCGGGACGAGATCATCGACATGCTCGAGGACCGGTTGCTGGATTACAAGGCCAACGTCTACAGGGAGACCGCGCAGACCGTGGCGCAGCGCGTCGCCACCCAGCTTGGGACCTCCGCGCGCTACGTGATCCCCGAGGGCCTCGACACCGCGTGGTTGCCTGAGGAGACCGCCGCGCGCCGGGCCATCGTGGACCCCAATGACGGTCGCAAGGCCTCCGCGCTGACCGTGCGGGACCTCAACCAGGTGGACGCCGTGGTGACCTCCTCCACGGTCTCGTGCGCGCAGACGGGCACCATCTTCCTGTCCGGGCGCCCGGACGAGGGTCGGCGCGCCATCACCCTGGTGCCGGACCACCACATCTGCATCGTGCCGCTGGACTCCGTGGTGGAGCTCATCCCGGAGGCCATGGCCCGCGTGGAGCCCACTGCGCCCACCACCATGATCTCGGGGCCCTCGGCCACCTCGGACATCGAGCTCGAACGCGTGGAGGGTGTCCACGGTCCGCGCACGCTGGACGTGATCCTGCTGGGTTGAGGCCGCGCGGTCCTGTCCCGCATACTTCGAGAAAGGTCCCCGTCGCCCGCGTTACCGCGGTGACGGGGACCTTCGCGTTCACACGTTGCTCACCAGCAGCGATCGCTCACGAGGAGCTGCCGCGCGCTACAAGCGATCAGTCAGTCCAACGGCTATCCACCACGAACCGCTGGACCTCATGGTGACACACGCGCGGAAACCGCTCCTTGAGGAGGAGCTGTGATCGAACGGGTCAGTAGCGCGGCAGCGCCGGGTCCACCCGGTCGATCCACGCGAGCACCCCGCCGTCCAGGTGCTTCACGGTGTCCTCCCGCAGGGCGTAGTCCCTGCGCAGTGCCGCGAGGGCCTGGGCGGAACGGGCACCGGCCTTGCAGTGCAGGATCACGGTGCCCTCCGCCTCATCCGGAAGAGCCGTGACACCCCGGTCCAGGACGTCCTGCAGCGGCACGTGCACGGATCCGGGGATGGCCACGAGTTTGCGCTCCCAGTCCTCGCGCACGTCCACGAGCGTGAAGGACGTCTCCCCGAGGGACCGGGCGGTCAGTAGCTCGGCCAGCTCCGGGGCGGTGACGGTCTCGTGGGGGGCGGGAGCGGCGTCGTCGTCGGAGGGCAGACCGCACGCGAGCGCCACCCGCGAGAGATCCGTGACGGGTGGGCGGTGCGGGTCCGGCAGGACCGTGAGCTCGCGCCACGTCTGGGCCAGGGCGTCTTGGATGAGGACCCTGCCGAGCAGGGGACGGCCGATGCCCGTGATGAGTTTGAGCGCCTCGGTGACCATGACCGAGCCGATCGTGGCCGGGAGCATGCCCAGCACACCGCCCTCGGCGCACGAGGGGACCTGGCCCGGCGCCGGCGCTTCCGGGAACAGGTCGCGGTACACGGGGCCGTGACCGGACCAGAACACGGAGACCTGGCCGTCGAAACGCAGGATGGAGCCCCACACCACGGGGATGCCGGTGAGTTCGGCGGCGTCCGAGACCAGGAAGCGTGTGCCGAAGTTGTCCGCGCCGTCCATGATCAGGTCGTAGCCGGAGAAGATCTCCAGGGCGTTGTCGGTGCTCAGCCGCTCGGGATGGCGGTGCACGGTGACCAGGGGGTTGAGCCGGGCCACGGCATCCGCGGCGGAATCGACCTTGGGCCGACCGATGTCGGCCATCCCATGGACCACCTGGCGTTGCAGGTTGGACACGGATACGACGTCGTCGTCGACCACGCCGATGGTCCCCACCCCGGCGGCCGCGAGGTACTGCAGCGCGGGAGCGCCGAGCCCGCCCGCGCCGATCACCAGGACGCGTGCGTTCTTGAGCCGACGCTGCCCCTCCTCGCCCAGTTGCGGCAACGTGAGGTGGCGTGAATAGCGTTCGAGTTCCTCGCGACTCAGATCGGAGGCGGGGGCCACGAGGGGTGGTAGCGGGGTGCTCATGAAACCTGCGATTCCAGCTGTGGGGTGGTGGATGAAGGCGCGGGCCAGTCCCCGCGGGGCGCGTCGGCGGTATCGATGCGCCCGGCCATGGGCGAGGACGCCACGGCGTGCGTGCGCCGCGCGATCCGCCCCGCGCCGCGGGCCAGGTGCCCCGCGAGCACGGCGTGCTTCATGGCACTCGCCATGGCCACGGGATCCTGCGCGCGGGTCACGGCGGACGCGAGCAGGACGGCGTCGGACCCGAGTTCCATGGCCAGGGCCGCCTCGGACGCCGTGCCGATCCCGGCATCCAGCACCACGGGCACGGACGCGCGGGACGCGATGAGTTCGATGTTGTGCGGGTTGAGGATCCCCAGACCCGTGCCGATGGGAGCACCGAGGGGCATCACGGCCACGGCCCCGGCGTCCTCGAGCCGCAGCGCGAGCACGGGGTCGTCGGACGTGTACGCGAAGACCTTGAAACCGCGCCGAGCGAGTTTCTCGGTCGCGTCCAGCAGCTCCACACCGTCCGGGAGCAGGGTGTCCTCGTCCGCGATGATCTCGAGCTTGACCCAGTCCGTCTCCAGCGCCTCGCGCCCCAGTTCAGCGGTCAGCAGGGCGTCCCGCGCGGTGTAGCACCCCGCGGTGTTGGGCAGCACCCGGATGTCGTTGCGGCGCAGCAACCCGTACAGGCTGTCCTGCGGTGTCCCGGCCGACGACGCCGCTGCGCCACCTCCCACGCGACCGCTCGCCCGGTTCGCCTTGCCGGATGCTTGCGCGCCCGCTGGCGAGGCGGGGCCGGGCGCGAAGCGGCGCAGGGCCACCGTGGTCAGTTCCGTCCCGGAGGCCAGCAGGGCCCGTTCGAGCATCGCGAAATCGGTGAGGCCCCCGGTGCCCATGATCAGCCGGGACGAGAGCTCCACCCCGGCCACGGTCAGGGGGGTTCCGTGCGTGGTCATGTTCAGCCTCCCTGCACCGCGGTGACGATCTCCACGGATTGACCCGCTTCCACGGGGGTCGTGGCCCACAGGGAGCGGGGGATCACGGCGTCGTCCACCGCCACGGCGATCCCCAGGGGATGGCCGTCCGCGGCGGTGCCCTCGGGTGTGATCTCGCGGCCCGTGAGGTCGACGACGGCGCTCGCGACCGTCAACCCCGGGGTCACCGCCACGGAGGAGCCGTTCACGACGGCCGTGGAGGAATTGTCTGTGGTCTCGGGCGCGATCATTCGAGTCCTCCATGCATCTGGGGATAGCTCTCGGGTGTGGTGAACGGGGCCTCGGGGGCGGGGTTCGAGTGCCGGGCCGGGTCGGTGTCGGCGAGGAACGCGGCGTCGGACTCGTGGTCCGCGAGCGGGTCCAGGACGCCGGTCACGAGCTCCGCGGCGAGCCGGGACGCCACGGGGGTCAGCAGGATGCCGTGACGGAAGTGACCCGTGCTGATCACGAGCCCGGCCACCGAGGTCTTGCCCACGTACGGCAGGTCGTCGGAGGTTCCCGGGCGGGCGCGGGCCATCATCTCCAGGACGTCGCAGTCGTCGATCGCGGGGACCACGGCGCGCGCGTCCCGCAACAGTTGGTGCACGCCACCGGCCAGTACGGATTCGCGCCCGTCCTCGCGGCTCGTGGCGCCCAGCACCAGGGTCCGGTCCTCGCGGGGGACCATGTACACGGGCCGGCCCAGGACCTGGGCGCGCACCGTGCGCGTGAGCAAATGCGATTCCCCGGGGGCCAGGGCGGTCTCGGGAACCCGCAAGCGCAGGATGTCCCCGAACACCGGGCGCAATCGGAGGTCGAGTCCCTCGGGCAGCCCGCCCATGGTGTTGGCGGTCAGCCCGGTGGCCACGACCACGGCGTCCGCGGGGATCACCTCACCGGAGTCCACCTGCACGCCCGTGGCCTGGCGGGGTTCCCTGCGGGACGTCAGCACGGTGTCCACGCGGGAGGTCAGCCACTGCGCCGGTCCGGCGTCGGGGACGTCCCCGATGGTGGTCAGGTGCGGGCAGTTCAGGGTCTCCACCAGGGCGGCCGCGAGCATCCGGGGGTCCACCTGGCGGTCGGAGACGATCCGTACCGCACCGCTCAACCGCGGCGCAAGAGCCGGTTCCAGGTGCCGGGCCTCCCGCGTGGAGATCTCCTGCACGTCCATCCCGGAGGCGATCTGGTGTGAGGCGAGGTCGGAGAGGGATTGGGCGTCCGCGGCGTCGGCGGCCACCACGAGCGTCTCCTCGGTGCGGTAGCCCGTGGGCAGGCCCGTGGCCGCGGTGACGCGCTCCACGAAGTCCGGGTACTCCGCGGCGGAGGCCCGCATGAGGGGGTAGAGGCGTTCCTGGCCGTACTGGGTCTCGGCGATCGGTGCGAGCATGCCCGCGGCCGCGCGGGTGGCGCCCCACGCCGGGCGGGGATCGACGACGGTCACGGCGGCCCCGCGGCGTCGTAGTTCGAAGGCCGTGGCCAGGCCCACGAGACCAGCTCCGGCCACGACCACGTGGTCACCGAGGTGCTCTGGCATTGTTCCTCCCTCCGGCGGCATGATCCGCATCAGGTGATCCGGTCGGCGGCTCACGCCCTCTCAGCCCGCTGCGGTGGTTGTTGCCAACGTGTGCGGACTCCCGTGGAGTTCGTCGAACGGCGACGAACGGCCCTGCCAGTCTAATCACCCCTAGCTGTGGAACGCAGGGGGACTTCGCGGCGGGCTGATCGGGCGAGGTGTCCGCGGGCGCGCGGTTCGTGCCACGATGGCCGCATGGGACACACGAGCCAGACGGGTACCGGGCGCCGCGCCGCCCTCGAGAAGGCGCGACTGTACGTGTGCGTCACGGCGCGCCGCGAGCGCGGTGACCTGCGGGAATTTCTGCACGCCGCGTACGAGGGCGGGGTGGACATCATCCAGTTGCGGGACAAATCCCTCGAGGCCGCAGCGGAGATCGAGGCCATCGAGGTGCTCGCCGACGTCGCCCGTGAGCACGGCGCACTTTTCGCCGTCAACGACCGCGCGGACGTCGCGCTGCTCACCGGCGCGGACGTGTTCCACGTGGGCCAGGGCGATCTCACCACCGCGCAGGCTCGGCGGGTCCTGGGGGACGACGTGGTGATCGGGCGGTCCTGTCACTCCCCGGCCCAGGTGGACGCCGCCGTGGCCGACGCCGGGCTCGACTACTTCTGCACCGGGCCCGTGTGGGAGACCCCCACCAAGCCGGGTCGCGCGGCCGTGGGGCTCGAGCTGCCGCGCTACGCTGCTCAGCACGCGGGGGACAAGCCCTTCTTCGCGATCGGCGGGGTCGACACCGCGCGGTTGCCGTCCGTGCTCGACACGGGTGCCTCGCGCATCGTGGTCGTGCGGGCCGTGACCGATGCGGAGGACGTCACCGCGGCGGCGCGGGCGCTGCGGGACACGCTGCCCGGGTGAGCCCCGATCTTTGAACGCGGTGGAGCGGCGGCGCCGCGGTGGGATGGCACCGCTCGGGTGGCGACGTGTTCGGTGGGGTGGTGCGCGTCGGGGCGGAGTCATGGCGCCGCAGTGTATTGCCGTCGCGCGGGTGGCACGGCTCGCTCGGTACGCGGAGCGGAACCGTTACGGGGTCCCGCACCGCCCGGGGTGCTGCTGGCACCACGGGGTGACACCGGGGAACTTCCCCCGGTGATCGGCCACCCACCGGTACACGCGGTCCTGGACCCACCGCACGGGCGGTAACCGGTAGAACGGCTCGAACACCCGGATGCCCAGGGCGGTGTCCAGGGTCACGGCCACCGCGTGCGCCCCCGAGGATCGCTCACCGGAACGGGATAGGACGGCCCACACCGACGCGTTGCCCTCCGCATTCGTCAGTCCGAACCGCTCCAGTACGCCGGGGACCTGGTAGGCGTGCAGGGCGATCCGGTCATGGCGGTCCAGTGTCCGGGCCCATCCCACGCAGCGCGTGCAGAACCCGCAGTTGCCGTCGAAGACCAGGTGCAGGGACGCGCCCTGCTCGGTGCCCCGGGGGTTCACAGCAGCACCGTCCCGTCGATGCACGCGGTGCAGTGTCCGCCCACGAACACGTGGTCCCCGTCCGACGTCACGGTCACGAGGCCGCTGCGTCCCATGAGGGTGCCCTGTCGGGCGATGTAGTTCGCGGGCGCCCGGTCCGTACGGATGAGCCACTGGGCCAGGCTCGCGTTGAGGCTTCCCGTGACGGGGTCCTCGTACCCGCCGGTGCCACCCACGAAGGCGCGGACCTCGAACTGGTGCGGGCTGCTCTGCGGGTGGGGACCCACCACGCCGATCTTGGCGCCGTGGAGAGCGGGAAGGTCGGGCTCGATCGCCAGGACGTCCTCGGCGCCAGCCAGAAGCAGCGCGGCCCAGCCGGGGCCGTTGTCAACCCACTGATGGGCGACGACCTGCTCGTCCCGCAGGCCCAGGGCCGCGGTTACGCCCCCGAGCAATTCCGGGCCCAGGTCTCCCGTGCGGTCGGTGGGTGGGGCCTCGAAGGTCAGTGCGCCGTCGTCGGACGGGCGGATCCGCACGAGGCCCGCGGCGCATTGCTGGACGATGACGTCCTTGGCACGCGCGGTGTTGCCCGCGGTGAGCCATGCGTGGGCCGAGCCCAGGGTGGGGTGACCGGCGAACGGCAGTTCACGGTCCGGGGTCCAGATGCGCAGCCGGTAGTCGGCGTCCGGGTCCGTGGGTGGGAGCACGAACGTGGTCTCGGACAGGTTGGTCCAGCGCGCGAAGCGGGCCATGGCGTCGTCGGTGAGATCGGTGCCATCCAGGACGACCGCCACCGGGTTGCCCAGATAGGGCTCCCGGGAGAAGACGTCGACCTGGGTGAACGGGCGCGGACGAGGTATTGGGCTCATGGGGTGATTCCATCACGATGCGCCGACGGGGTGTCATCTCGCGCCCGGGCCTCACACGGCGCGGCCAGAGACAACATGTCCGGCGCACACGCGTGCCGGACGGGCGTCCGGCACGCGATGCCCCGCACCCCCGGTGGGCTCACCCCCGCCGCAGCACCACCCCGCGGCGGGGCTGCAGCACCAGGTGGGACCCCGCCGCCCGACCCCGGACGTCGACCA
>NZ_LZMM01000044.1:0-27734 GCF_001665945.1 Kocuria sp. ICS0012
CCAAACAGCGCAGCAGAACCAGGGCAGGATCCCAGCTGACACCCAACACCCCCAGGAAACGGGAAAACACCCCAGGGGCCATCAGGCCATCAACCAAAAACAAAAAACTTTGGTATCAACAAACTAGACACACTATTGAGTTGACAAACAACAAACCACACCTAAGCTCTTATTCAGAGCTATGAGTTGGAAGTTTTGGCTGCCGTTGATTCGGAACGCTTCTCGCTGTCCTTGCGGCAACTCGACTAGCTTATCCATTCCCCGTCTTCTTCGCAACTCGGCGTTCGCACGCCGTTGCCGTTCGGAAGGTGGGGGAGGTAGCTCGTCGACCTGCCGGACCAGCGGTTCGCTGTTCGTCCTTGCGGCGACTCGGAATACATTACACACGCTCGCGGGACTGCGCAAAACGGCCCTGGGGAGGGCCCGCCACCCCCTGGCTGCGTTCGCACGCGGCGTCGTCGCCCGTCCCGCGTCGGGCATCGGAACCGCGCCCGCAGACAACGGCCGCACCATCACGTGGCCGTGGTCGCGCAATCGCGTTACCCGGGTGGCTGCCTCAGTCCCGCAGCAGGTTCTTGCGCACCTTGCCCGTGGCCGTGCGCGGCAGCTCGTCACTGAACACGACCGAGTCCGGCACCTTGAACCCGCTGAGCTGGTCCCGGACGTGGTCGCGCAGGTCGTCCTCCGTGACCGTGGACCCGTTCACCCGCACCACGTGCGCGACCGGGCGTTCGCCCCACTTCTCGTGAGCTACCCCCACGACGGCGACGTCCACGACGTCCGGATGCGAGTAGAGGGCCTGCTCCACCTCGATGGACGAGATGTTTTCCCCACCGGAGATGATGATGTCCTTGGCGCGGTCCCGCAGCTGGATGTAGTTGTTGGGGTGCATGACCCCCAGGTCACCCGTGTGGAACCACCCGCCCTCGAATGCCTTCCGCGTGGCGGGCACGTCCTTGTAGTAGCCGATCATCACGTTGTTGCCCCGCAACACCACCTCCCCCACGGTCGTACCGTCCGCCGGCACGTCCTCGAGGGAGTCGTCCACCACGCGGGCGGATTCCGCCTGGATCATGGCCACGCCCTGCCGGGACATCTGCTGCGCTCGCTCCCGGGGCGAGAGCTCACGCCACTGTTCCTGGGGTTCGCAAATGGTGATGGGGCCGAAGACCTCGGTGAGCCCGTACACGTGGACGATGTCGAAGCCCGCGCTCTCCAACCGCTCGATGATGCTCGGCGCGGGCGGGGCCCCGGCGGTCGTGATCCTGATGGTGTGTTCGAGTGGGTGGGCCTCCGAGGCGTCCACGATGATCGAGCACACGGCCGGCGCGCCGCACAGGTGGGTGATGCCCTGCTCGTCGAACGCGCGCCAGATCTCGTCCGCGCGCACGGCCCGCAAACACACGTGCGTGCCACCCGCGGCGGTCACGGCCCACGTGGTGCACCACCCGTTGCAGTGGAACATGGGCAGGGTCCACAGGTAGCGGGTGTCCCCGGTGAACCCGTTGTGGAACACCTCTCCCAGACTGTTGAGGTAGGCGCCGCGGTGCGAGTAGAGCACCCCCTTGGGCCGACCGGTGGTCCCGGACGTGTAGTTCAGGGTGATTGGAGCGTTCTCGTCCACCACGCCACGGCGCACGACGCCGCCATCGGTCTTCTCCGCGCTGCCTGCGTGGCGCACCGGGGCGTCCAGGAACTCCTCGAACGTGGGGACTCCGGCGCCCGCGCCGTCACGGACGGCCGGCAGCCCGGCCTGCTCGTCGGGGACCTGCACGACGCGGACCCCGGTGCGGTCGCCCATCGCCTCCGCGACCGTGCCCAGCACCGAGACGTCCGCGAGCACCACCCGGGCTCCGCAGTGCTCGAGGATGTACTGCAGCTCCCGGGCGCTGAGCCGTGGATTGAGGGGGACCAGCACGGCCCCCGCCGCGGGCACGGCGTAGTGCGCCATCAGAGCCGCCGGCACGTTGGGGGCCACCACTGCGACGGTGGGCCACTCCCGTTCCAGGAACTCGGCCCCCTGGAAGTCCTCCTCCGCGGCGCCCCGGCGCGCACCGTTCGAACGGTCGCCCTCGCCGGTTGCGCCGGAGGACTCCGCAGGAGCGTCCGCCAGCAGAGGACGCAGCGCCGCGGTGAAGCGCTGGACGTCCCGGTCGAACTGCCGGTAGCTCCATTCCTGGGAACCGTGGACCACGGCGCGGCGGTCGGGGAAGACCTCCGCGCTGCGCTCCAGGAAGCGCAAGGGGGTCAGCGGCTCGGTGTTCGCGAACATGGTGCTCCTGGATCGGTGGCGGGCCGGGTGCGCCCCGCGAGACTTACTTGTACGCGGAGATCCCTGTGATGGACTTGCCGATGATGAGGGCCTGGACGGTCTCCGTGCCCTCGTACGTGTGGATGGCCTCGATGTCCGCGAAGTGCCGTGCCACCCGGTTCTCCATGAGGATCCCGTTGCCGCCCAGCAGGTCGCGGGCGTTCATGGCCACCTGGCGGGCCGTGCGGGTGGCGGTGTACTTGGCGAGGGACGCCTGCGGCCCGCTCAGTGTGCCCGCCTCCTCCTTGCGTGCCATGGCCATCACCAGCGTCTGGATCTGGGTGAGCTCACTGAGCATGCGGGTGAGCCGCTCCTGCACGATCTGCGACGCCGCCAGCGGGCGCCCGAACTGGTGGCGCTGCATGGCATAGTGCACCGCGGTCTCGTAGCACGCCTGGGCGTGACCCACCGCGGCCCACGCCACCCCGATGCGGGTGGCGAACAGCACGGCCGAGGTGTCGCGGAAGTTCTTGGCGTGGGGCAGCACGTTCTCGGTGGGCACGAACACGTTCTCGAGCGTGATCTCCGCCTGGTGGATGGCGCGCAGTGCGAGCTTGGCCTTCATGGTGGTGCCCGTGTAGCCCTCGGACTCCTGGGGGACCACGAAGCCGTGGACCGCGCCGTCCTCGTCGCTGCGGGCCCACACCACGGTGATCCCGCCCATGGAGCCGTTGCCGATCCACTTCTTGGCGCCGTTGAGGATGTAGCCGCCCTCCACCGGCGTGGCCCGGCTCTCGAGCCCGATGGAGTCCGAGCCGTGCGCCGGCTCGGTCAGCGCGAACGCGCCGAGCAGGTTGCCCGTGGCCATGTCCGGCAACCACCGCTGCTTCTGCTCCTCGCTGCCGCACAGGGCGATGGACCGCATGGCCAGCCCGCCCTGCACACCGGACACGGTGGAGATGGAGCCGTCCCCGCGGGAGAGCTCCATGGCCACCAGGCCCGCAGCCATCTTGGACATGGGGGACATCCCGGGGACCTCCACTCCATCGCGCAACAGGTCCATCTCGCCCATGCGCCGCACGAGGTCCAGGTTGTACTCGCCACGGTCCCAGTACTCCGCGATAACGGGCAGGACTTCCTCCTGCACGAATGTGCGGGCCCGCAGCTGGTGGGCGCGGTCCTGTTCCGAGACACCCTCGTAGATCCCGGCCTCGTCCGTGGCCAGGGGCTCGTTGAGATCGTAGTGCGGCTCGAGCGTGCCCGTGGGGAAGCCCTCGGGGTGCTCGATGGTGATGCCAGTGGTCTCCGTGCTGTCCTTGCTCATGATGACTCCTCGATCCTTGCTGGAAGCTGCTACTGCTGGGCGGCGTTGAACCGGGCACCGCGGACGCGCTCGGCCGCGCCGCAGCGGTCCAGGTACGGGGTGATGCCACCGAGGTGGAAGGGGTAGTTGGCGCCGAGGATCATGCAGAGGTCGATGTCCCGGGCCGAGGCCACCACGCCCTCGTCCAGCATGTAGCCGATCTCCTCCGCGAGCGCGTCCTGCACGCGAGTGAGCAGCTGGCCACCGGCGCCGTCGCCGGACTGCGCCGTGACGCCGTTCTCGCGCCGCGTGCGCTCCAGGGCTTCGTTGGCGCCCTCGGACAGGTAGGTCTCGGAGGACTCCCCGCGGGCCGGCAGGGTGTTCTTGAGACCGGCGTCCGCCACGGCGTCCAGCCACGGGGAGAGCGTGAAGCGCTGCGGGTAGGCGTCGTTCATGGTGTGGGTGATGTGCACCAGCACGGCGGGGCCCACGAAGTCCAGCAGCTGCAGGGGGGTCATGGGAAGCCCCATGGCGTCCAGGGCGTGGTCCACGGTCTCGGGGTCTCCCCCGGCGTCCATGGCGCGGCCGATCGAGTCGAACATGCGCGTGAGCACGCGGTTGACCACGAAGCTCGGGGCGTCCTCCACGCGCACGGCGATGCGACGCAGCTTGGCCGCGAGGTCGAACGCGGTGGCCAGGGTGGAGTCGTCGGTCTTCTCGCCCGCCACGATCTCGAGCAGGGGGGTGACCTCCACGGGGTTGAACACGTGGAAGCCCACGAGTCGCTCCGGGTGCTGCAGGTCCCGGCCCATAGCGGTGATGGAGAGGGAGGAGGTGTTGGTCGCGAGAATCGCGTCCTCCTTGATGACCGGTTCCCACTGGGCGAAGACCTGGCGCTTGACGTCCAGCTCCTCGAACACGGCCTCGATCACGAAGTCCGCGTCCGCGAGGTCCTCCGGGCTCCGGGCGCCCGTGATGAGCGAGCCGAGCTGCTCGGCCTGCTCCGGGGTCATCCGGCCCTTCTCCGCCTGGGCCGCGAAGCGGTCCCGGGTGCGCTGCACACCGGCGGCCAGGCGCTCGTCGTCGAGGTCGGTCATGACCACCGGGATGCGCGCGCCCTGGGCGATGAGGGACGCCAGCTGGCCCGCCATGAGGCCCGCGCCGATCACGGCGGCCTTCTTGATCTCGCGGACGGGGGCGTCCGGGACGTTGGCGGCCTGCTTGCTGCGCGCGCTCACGAGCTCGAACGCGTACAGGGACGCGCGGGCGGCGTCGGACTGCACGATCGAGCTGAAGAGCTGGACCGCGGCGGCACCGTTGGCCTGGCGGGTGTCCGTGCGCGCACGGCCCACGAGGTCGATCGCGGCCACCGGGCCGGGAGCGGCACCGTGCCACGCGGCGTGGGCCTTGGCGGCAGCCTTGTCCACGGCGGCCTGCCAGGTCTGTTCGTCGTCGTCGGCGCGGCGCGGTTCGTGCTTGCCCTCGAGTGCCTCCACGACCCAGCGTTGCCACGCCGTCTCCCACTCGTCCGTACCGGGGGCAGCATCCAGGACGGTGTCCACGAGACCGATCTCCGCGGCCTTGGCGGGCTTGAGGTTCCGCCCGCGCATGGAGTCCGTAACGATGATGTTCAGTGCCGCCTCAGCGCCCACCAGGTGCGGCAGCAGGTAGACGCCGCCCCAGCCCGGAAAGAAGCCCAGCCGGCACTCGGGCAGACCCATGGGTGCCTTGCCGGACGTGGCCAAGCGGTAGTCGGTGTGCAGCGCGAGTTCCAGACCGCCGCCGAGGGCCACCCCCGTGATGAGCGAGAACGTGGGAACGGGCATCTCCGCCAGGACGCCGAAGGCCTCGTGCCCGGAGCCGACGTAGTCCTCCGAACCCCCGTCGAACTGTGCGGCGCGGATCTCCTTGAGATTGGCCCCTGCACCGAACGACTTCTCGTTGCCCGTGACCACCACGGCCTCGACTTGCGAGGTGTCAATGGCCGAGAGCTCCCGGCGCAACTCCCGCATGGCCTCCGAACCCCAGATCACGAGCCCGTTGGGCTCCGTAGAGCCCAGGGACACCAGGGCGATCGGTCGTTCCCGCCCGGGCAGGACGGGACGGGTCACGTCGATGGTCACGGTGGACGGGAAGGTCTGTTCGCTCACGCTTGGCTCCTGTGTCTGGGCGAAAGGTGGTGTGGCCCACAGTATCGCGAGAACAGTCTGACGTGAGACTGCGTCTCACGTCAAGACATTCAGTGTCACCCGGCCCCCGGATGCCCGATACGTCCTGGATACGCTGATCCGGTGACTCTCCAGCTGCCGCTGCACTCGGACCGCTTGCGCTTCCGCTGGCCCACCGATGCCGACATCGAGCCCATGCACTCCTACCAGTCCCGCGAGGACTACGCCATGCATGCATGGCGCGAACCCCGCGACATGGACCACGTGATCAGAACGGTCGAGGCCAATCGCGAACCCGGATCCTGGTCCTCCGACGGCGACAGCCTGCGGGTCGCGATCTCCCCTCACGACTCCGACGACCTCGTGGGCGAGATCGTGCTGACCCTCGTGGACGCGGAGTCCGCGCAGGTGGAGATCGGCTGGGCGCTGCACCCGGACCACACGGGCAAGGGGTACGCCGCGGAGGCCGCGCGCACCGCCGTCGACGCCGCGTTCGAGCACCTCGGCGCGCACCGCGTCTTCGCGCGCCTGGACAGTCTCAACGTGGCGTCCGCGAAGGTCTGCGAGCGCGTGGGCATGCGCCAGGAGGCGACCCTGCGGGAGAGCCACTACCAGTTGGGCGAGTGGCGCGACGAACTCGTCTACGCCGTGCTCGTGTCTGAGCGACGCGCGGACTGATCCGCCGCGGGGACACGCACCTCGTCGGAGAGTCGCGCCCCGGCGAACCCGCCGCCCTCGGAGGCGTCCTGCTCCCCACCGGGCTGGGCATCCCGCGCGAGCTGCGTGCCACCCGGGGCCAGGGCCTCGTACACCGAGCGCGCCGTCCGCTCGGCGACGTCCCGCGCGTCGACCCCCTCGGGGACGATGACGACCACGGGCGCCGGGCCCGCACCGTCGTCCGCGGAGCGAAGTTGCTGAACCGGGCGCCCGGGAACGAACGAGAGCCCGAAAAGGGTGCACAACCACGCGATGCGCCGATTGAGTCCCGCGGCCAGCCGCTCGCCGTCCGCGGCCTGGGGATCGTGCAACCACGTGCGCAGGTAGGCGTTGTGCACGGCGACGATGGCGGAGGCCAACGAGATCGCCGTGACCCGCCGGTCGGGGCCGTCTGGCAGGACGCGGCGCAGGAACTCCCGGAACACCCGCTCGTACCGGTGGGACGTGGCGAGCTCCCGGTCCCGCAACGCCTCGACCCGCTGCAGCAGTCGGTGTCGTGCGAGCGCACGGTCCGCGTGGTCCAGGTTGTACCGGAACACGAGCTGCACGCCCTCACTCACCCCCGCCTGGGCGGTGAGGTGCGGGCGGTTGAGCAACTGCTCCAGCCGCTCCAGGTTGGACGCGTGATCCGCGAACACGATGTCCTCCTTGGACCCGTACTTGCGGAAGAACGTGGCGCGACTGACCCCCGTGGCGTGCGCGAGCTGGTCCACGGTGGTGGCGTCGTAACCCTGCGCGGCCAACAGGCGGATGGCTGTGGTGACGGCGTCGCCGCTCACCCCAGGTGCGGTACTCATCTGGCCTCCTGCGGTGATGGTAACCGTGCGGCGAGGCCGCCGCGGTGCGGCGACCACGTCCGCGGGCCGCGCCGGTCCGGGAGCCGGCCCGACGACGCGCTCAGCCCCCGAAGGCCTGCGTGACCTGGCCCGGGACGGACACGCGCACCGAGTAGAGGGAACCGGCGGTGGGCTGGACGTCGCCCGGGAGGCCCTC
Organism: Kocuria sp. ICS0012; assembly: GCF_001665945.1. Lineage (NCBI taxonomy): Bacteria > Bacillati > Actinomycetota > Actinomycetes > Micrococcales > Micrococcaceae > Kocuria > Kocuria sp. ICS0012. The sequence continues at coordinate 7,433 of NZ_LZMM01000044.1, forward strand.
GCGCGACGTCGTGATGTACAGCGTGCGCAGGTCCTCACCACCCAGCGTGCACGCGGTGGTTTGCGTGGCGCCCACGGCGACGACGGTGTCCAGGGCCCCGTCCGGGAGGTAGCGGTGGACCTGCCCCGCGCCGTAGAGGGCGACCCACACCGCGCCCTCGGAGTCCACGGTCAACCCGTCCGGGCTCACCGAGACGCGGCCCGGTTCGTAACTCTCCTCCGGGTCCGTGGCGGCCGCGGCGGCGTGGTCGTCCAGGACGGGCGCGACGAACGTGCGGCGGTTCTGCAGGCCGGCCTCGGGGCTCCAGTCGAAGACCGAGACCTCGTGGGTGGGGGTGTCGTTGTAGTACGCGAGGGTGCCGTCCGGGGACCACGCGATCCCGTTGGAGATGCTCACGTTCTCGAGGACGGGCTGCCACGACAGATCCGGCGCGACCCGGTACAGCGTGGCCGCGCCCTCGGTCTGCTCGTACGCCATGGACCCCACGTAGAAGGAGCCGTCGGGGGCCACACCGCCCTCGTTCATGCGGATCTCGGGGTCCCCCCACATGGGGATCTCCCGCTCCACTGCGCCCGTGGGATCGGTCAGGACCACTCCCCGTTCCACCGCGATGATCTGCCCACCCGAACGGCGCGGACGCACACACGCGGCCACGGCGTCCACGTGCTGGCGGCGCGGCTGGTCGGCCGGGGTGAACGTCATGACGTCCCCGGCGAGCATGTCCACCCAGGCCAGCCCGTTCCATTCCTTGCTCCAGCACGGCCCCTCACCGTGGTACATCCACGACGGGGTGATCCTCTGGGCGGTGAGCTGCTTCACGACTGCGACCTCCTGGGGCTGTTGTGGGCGGGGAGCGACATGCTGGGAATCCTGTCGCGGTCGTACGTGATCTGCGTGTACCCGTGCGGGGCGGGCTTGCCGTCCTCCCCGAGGTTCACGAACACGATCTTGTCGATGCTCAGGATCAACTCGCGGGTGATCATGTTGCGCACCTGCGCCCGCATGGTCAACGAGGTGCGTCCGAACGTAGTGGCAGTGAGGCCCATCTCGATGATGTCCCCCTGCACCGCGGAGGAGACGAACTCGATCTCGGACATGTACTTGGTGACCGCCCGCTGATTACCCAATTGCACGATCGCGTAGATCGCCGCTTCCTCGTCGATCCAGCGCAGCAGCGATCCCCCGAACAGGGTGCCGTTGGCGTTGAGGTCTTCCGGCTTGACCCATTTGCGGGTGCGGAACGAGATGTCACCGTGGTGCTGCATGCCCCCAGCCTAGGGGACCGCCTGGACACCGGGCAGCGAACGGCCCAGCTGGCGGGGACCAGGAACGTGGTGTCCACCCCGTAGTGCTCGATGTCCGCGAGCACTTGCGAGGGCACGAATGTCCTGCGCACCAGGGTCGTGTTGCCCCGCACAAGCGCGCGCACGGTGAACGAGTTCAATGCACCGATGTGGAACAGCAGCGCCGTCGCCCCCCGAAGCCTCCCCGCCCCGCGAACCGTCCGGGATCCAGGGCACGGCGGGGTCCGTGTCCATGACGACGCTGCCGCCCTCGTAACCCTCCGCGAGCGGCAGCGCCGCCTCCAGGACGGGGACGTGACCGGGCTCCACGATGGTCACCGCGGGGGTCGATCGGGTGTGCAGGCCCGCGACCTCGCGCGGGGCGAGTCGGAAGTTCAGGGGCTCGAAAACCACGCCGAGCCACCACGCGGCGAACATGGTGCGCAGGAAGACCTCGGAGTTCAACCCCAGTGAGGCGACCCGGTCCCCGGCGCCCACCCCGGAACGCGCGAACGCGCCCGCGAGACGCCGCACGCTCTCGGTGAAGTGGGCGTAGTCCACCGTCTCGTCCTCGTAGATCACCGCGGGGTGCTCGGGGCTGTAGCGCGCCTGGTAGAGCAGACCTCGCACGGGGTTGATGTTCACGGGGTGGCTCATGGCGGCTCCTGACATGGGCACGGACACCCCGCAAGTCCCCTGAGTGATATGCGTCACCCTAGCAAGCGGTCACGGCGTTGTGGTCACTGCATCGGTGATGCACACTGGTCCAACCGTCACGTGTCAGCGGCATCCGTCATGGGCCCCGGCTCCGCGATCCTCACCCGTTCGCGCGGCGCTCCCGGTGTGGAAGGAAATCCTCATGTCCGATCAACGCCCCCTTGCCATGGTCACCGGTGGTTCCTCCGGCATCGGGTTCGAACTGGCCAAGCAGTTCGCCCGGCACGGCTACGACGTCGCTCTGTCCGGTTCGAGTGACCGCGTCCATGAGGCGGCCAGGAGCATCGAGGAGCTCGGCGCACAGGCCTACCCGTTCCAGGCGGACGCCGCCACCTACGACGGTGTCGAGGACTTCTGGAACTTCGTGGCCGAGCTGGGTCGTCCCCTGGATGCCGCGGCCCTGAACGTCGGTATCGGACTGGGCGGAGCGTTCATGGACACCGACCTCCAGGACGAGTTCCGGCTCATCGACATCAACGTCAAGGGCACGGTGCACATGGCCAAGCGCGTCGTGCAGCACATGGTCCCCAACGGCCACGGGCGCATCCTCATCGTGTCCTCCACCTCCGCCACGACGCCCACTCCCTACGAGACCGTCTACGGCCCCTCCAAGGCATTCGGTTTCTCCTTCGCGGAATCATTGCGCGAAGAGTTGCGTGACACCGGCGTGACGGTCACGGCGCTCTTACCCGGTGCCACGGACAGCGACTTCCACTCCAACGCCGGCATGGACAACACGGCGCTCGGGCCGGGCGCCACCAAGAACGACAAGGTCCTCGTGGCCCAGCAGGGCTTCGAAGCATTGCTCAATGACGTGGACGAGGTCGTGGGCGGCGATGAGCAGACGAAACAGACCCGCGAGGACAACCGCACCACCCCCGAGCCGGTGAAGGCGCACCGGCAGGCGGAACTGACCCGCCCGCGCGGCGACTGAGAGCGGGACGCAAGCCGGTGATGATGGTGCGCCGGTGCGTTCGTCCGTCATGATGCGTGCATGACCGAAACCTCCACGGCCTCCACCGCGCAGACACCCGACCCCGGGCCAGAGTTCCAGCGCAAAGTGCTGACCGTGCTGGCGCTGGGCCAGATCCTGGGTGGGCTGGGAACGGGTGCGACCCTCGCGTTGGGTGCCCTGCTCGTCACGGAGGTCTCCGGGAGCAGTGCGGTGTCCGGGTTGGCGGCCACCATGAACACCCTGGGTGCCGCCATTCTGGCCATCCCCCTGGCGCGGTTGGCGCAACGTCGTGGTCGGCGGATCTCCCTGACCACCGGCGCCCTCGTGGCGGTCGCAGGGGCGGGCGCTGGGGCTGCCCCAGTTCACCGGCGGGTTCGTGATCGCACTGTGTGCCCAGGTGCTGGGGGCCATCGTGTACTTCATCGGATTGCGCCCGGACCCGCTCAAGGTCGCCCTGTCCCGCGGTGAATCGGTGGCCTCCACACCCAGCCCGGCCGGCGGGTTTACCCTGTTGCGCACCGTCCCCGCGGCTCGGCGCGCGGTGCTCGTGGTGGCCCTGTCCCACGCGGTGATGGTGGGTCTCATGTCCATGACGCCCGTGCACCTCACGACCCACGGGGCCACGCTGTCCGTGGTGGGGCTGACCATCTCCCTGCACGTGGCGGGGATGTATGCCCTTTCCCCCGTCTTCGGCTGGCTCGCGGACAAACTCGGTCGCGCCGCCACGGCGCTCGCCACCCCGGCGTTCACGACCGGTGCCGCGGCAGCGCCGTCGAAGACCGCGTTCAACACCGCCGGGATCGACGCCGCCCTGGCCAACCTCGTGCGCGACGGCGCCGTGGGCATGACCACCTCGGTCGTGGGCCCGGGCGGGACCTATCTGAGCGCCGCCGGCAAGCGGCACCTGCAGAAGGACAGCGCCCGGCCCCAGGACCGCGCACGGATCGCCTCGATCACCAAGGCGATGATCGCGGTGCTCGTGATGCAGCGCATCGAGGCGGGGCAATGAACTCTGCGCACGACCATCGACCAGGTCACCCCGGGGCTCTACCCGGGCCACGGCGGCGTGACCGTGGCGCAACTGATGAACCACACCTCGGGCATGCCGGACGGGATCTACTCCTTGCTCCCGGACCGGGAGTGGTACACGTGGACCGTGCAGGACCTGGAGGCCGCGGTGGTCCCGTACCACCCCGAGCAGGAACTTGTGGAACTCAGCCGCAGGCTGCCGTGGGAGTTCGAGCCCGGGACCGGCTGGTCCTACTCCAACGTCGGGTACGTGGTGCTGTCCATGTTGCTAGAGGCCGCCACGGGGTCGCGCATCCAGGACCTCGTGCGGGACCGGGTGTTCAAGCCCGCCAAGATGCAGCAGTCACGGCTCCAGGAGTCCACGCTGGTCCGAGGCCGCTACCTCCTGCCGTGCGGTGTCCTTCACCACACGGGACGCCTCCCGACGGATGGCCCTGGCCTACACGGGCCGCTCCTACGTGGAGGAGGGTCCGGACCCGGATGCGGCCATGAACGCCGCGCTCATCGCGGGCTTCCGTGCCACGTGCCCGGCGAGCGCCCCGACCACACCGGCTTCCGGCAAGGGGCCGGCCTCCGGTGGCGCGGGCTCGCTGCGGTTGTAGTGCCGAGCAGGCCGTAGTACCGCGCCGACCGTTGTACCACGTCGGCCGTGGTTTCACGCCAGGGGGTGCATCGGGTCTCAGCGACCGGTGCGCTCCCGATGTTTGCACCCGGGCCAGCAGCACGGGCGGCGCTTGCCCTCGTGCATTTCCTCCTCGGTGCGCCGGATCCGCCGCTGCCGGGTCTCCGGCTTCTGGGCATCCTCCACCCAGCACACGAACTCGTTGCGCCCGAGCGGAGTGAGTCCGCGCCACAGCTCGGCGGTCACGGGGTCCAGCGCGAGCGCTTCGGCGACGTCCGCGGGCAACTCGTGGACGACGCCGCCGGGGAGCCCGGACTGGGTGTTCGCGCCATCGATCGTGGCCAGGTTCTCGGCGGTCTCCGCGCCGTTCTCGTTCTGCGCGTCCGTCACGTTCGTCGCGTTCTCCGCGGACGACGCCGCAGTCCGGGTCGTGTTGGTCATGGTTCTCTTCCTGCGCTGTCACCTGTCGCCGTGGATCCCCGGCAAGCAGCAGCGTGCCACGCGACGGACCGAAGACGTCCATTACTCGATTCATGAATATCCGGGGCGAAGCCCCGCCCCCACCGGGCTCACGCCAGGTAGAACCCACCGTCCGAAGTGAGGACCTGGCCGACGATCCATGCGCCGTCGGTGCGGTGAACCTCCGCTCGCGGTCGCCCCGGATGCGTTCTCCCGGCCGCGCCGGAGCGGTCGGGGCGTCGGCCTTGAGGAGCGCGAACGCCCGGGTCAGCAGCAGCGTGGAGCGGGTGTTGGTCTGCCAGAACGCGTCCAGCGCCTCGGGGGTCATGTCCAGGATGGAGCCGTCCCCACCGCTCCTGGCGTGGTTGCACACGAGGATGTCCAGCGACCCGGTGAGCTCGCTCGCGGCATCGATGAGCGGTCGGATCCGTCCGGGGTCCCGCAGATCCGCGCTCATCTCCCCCAGCCGCGCACCCCCGGTGAGTTCGGCCCGCAATGCGTTCACGACGTCGCTCAGATCGTCCGCGCCCCATGGCTGGTCCTCGTCGTGCGGGCCGTAGTGGTGGATGAATACACTCGCGCCCAGCCGCGCGAAGGTGCGGGCAACGGCGAAGCCGATGCCGCGGCGTCGTGACACCCCGGTGACCAGCGCCGTTCGACCGCGCAGGGGCAGGGTTCTGGGTGAAGCCGTCATGAATCCAGTCTGCCAGCGCCGCTTATTGAGACCGGATCGATGGATTGTCTCAATAAGACTCCTGCTGAGACAATCAGGATCAGCAGTTCCATCAAGGAGCACCATGGCCACCTCCAACTGGCCCGCGATCGGCCACGAGAGCCACCGCTGTGTCCGCCGCGATCCCATGGCATCCCATCGCGCGCGGATCCGGAACACGGGGGACTTTGCCGCCACGGTGGTCCCCCGGATCTTCGTCGAACGGGCCGGGCGCAGGACGTTCGGCTCCTGACCCCGGAACGGCGTGATGCCGCCCCACTGCATAGCAGGATCAACTCCTGCACAGCGGGGCGGCATCCTTCATGGGCGACTTCGGGATCACGGCCGCCACCAGGGCGATCCCGAGGTGGCCGGGACTAACCCAGCAGCCCACCCACCCGGCGCATGAGGTCGGCCAGTCGAGCGGCGTCGTCGTCCTGGAGTGCGGAGAAGAAGAGCTCCTGGACGTCCCGCGCGTGGGCGGGGCGCAGTTCGCGGAAGGCGCGCAGGCCCTCGGCTGTGAGCACCGCCTCGAAGCCGCGGCCGTCGCACTCCACGCGGCGGCGTTCCACCCAGCCGCGCTTGCCCAGCACACCGATCTGGTAGCTCAACCGCGACGGTGAGAAGATCAGGCGGTGCGCCAGCTCACCCATGCGCATCCGGTGCTCGGGCGCGCTGTAGAGCAGCAGGAGCAACTGGTAGTCCATGAGCGAGCAACCGTGCTGCTTGAGCCGCTCCTCGATTCGGGCGGTGAGCAGCGCGGTGGTCTCGAAGTAGACCTGCCACGCGTCCCAGTCCTGCCGGGACGCGTCCGAGATACCCGCACGCGCCGCATCATCGAGGGATTCCGCGTCACCGATGCATGCCGCGCCGGTGGTGTCCGCGCCGTCCGAACCCGTCACGGACTCGGACGGCGCGGTCTCGACGTGCGCGGTCTCGACGTGCGCGGACCCGGACGGCGCAGCCTTGGACAAAGCAACGGCGCTGGTGGCCGTGTCGCTCACGATCCCACCGAGGCCAGCAGGCTCGCGAAGTCGGGGACGTCACTGAACTCGTCCTTGACCTCGCGGCGCAGACCCGGCCGAGCGGCGTCGCCATGGGAGGCGCCGTCCGTGGAACCGGCACTGCCCCGCGAACCCGCGAGCAGCATGGCGCCGAGCGAGGCGCCCACGCGATCGATCCGGCGCTGCAGGTCGTTGTGACCCCAGTCCTCGGACGCCGCGTAGATGCCCAGGGGCAGCACGAGGGCCTTGAGGTAGCTCAGCAGCGGCCGCATGGCGGTGTCCAGCACGAGCGAGTGCCGCGGGGACCCGCCCGTAGCGGCGACCACGGTGGGCAGGTTCTCGAGCGCGGACTCGTCGATCACGTCGAAGAACTGCTTGAACAGCCCCGAGTAGGACGCCTTGTACGTGGGCGACGCGGCGATCAGGCCGTCCGAGGTGAGCACGGTGTCGATCGCGTCCTGCACGGCGCGCGAGGCCACATGGGTGATCATCATGTCGGTCAGCCCGTGGGCCAGATCTCGCAGCTGGATCACCTTGATGTGCACGTGCTGCCCGGCGTTCTCGACCGTGGTGCTCGCGGCCTGGGCGATCGCCTCGCCCAGGCGCGTGGTCGTGGAGTCCTCCGACAGTCCCGCGGTCACCACCGCGAGGGTCAACCGATCGGTCATGGTGTCCTTCTCTCTGACGTGGTACGTGAACTTACTTGGCGTTCTCGTGGTCGCGCTGCGCGGCCTCCGCCTGCTGTGCGCGATCCTTCGCGGCCTGCGAATCCGGGCCACCGCCGGGGATCGGGTCCTTGCCCGCGGCGTGGCGCGCCACGAGGGACTCGTGGGTGGGGGCCTCGGGCACGTGGGCCGGGCGAGCGGCGTCGAACTCCTTGCGCAGCACCGGGACGACCTCCTCGCCCAGGATGTCCATCTGCTCGAGGACGGTCTTGAGCGGCAGGCCGGCGTGGTCCACCAGGAACAGCTGGCGCTGGTAGTCGCCCGCGTACTGACGGAAGGCCAGGGTGCGCTCGATGACCTGCTGCGGGGACCCCACGGTCAGCGGGGTCTGCTCGGTGAAGTCCTCCAAAGACGGCCCGTGACCGTAGACCGGCGCGTTGTCGAAGTAGGGGCGGAACGTGCGGATGGCGTCCTGCGAGTTCTTGGCCATGAACACCTGACCACCCAGACCCACGATCGCCTGATCGTAGGAGCCATGGCCGTAGTACTCGTAGCGCTGACGGTAGAAGTCCACCATGCGCTCGGTGTGCTCCTTGTTCCAGAAGATGTTGTTGTGGAAGAACCCGTCACCGTAGAACGCGGCCTGCTCCGGGATCTCCGGAGAGCGGATGGAACCGTGCCACACGAACGGCGGGACGTCGTCCAGCGGGCGCGGCGTGGCTGTGAAGCCCTGCAGGGGCGTGCGGAAGCGACCGGAGTAGTTCACGCTCTGCTCGCGCCACAGCCGGTACAGCAGCTGGTAGTTCTCCACGGCCAGCGGGATGCCCTGCCGGATGTCCTTGCCGAACCACGGGTACACGGGCCCGGTGTTGCCGCGACCCAGCGTGAGATCCACGCGCCCGTCCGCGAGGTGCTGGACGTACGAGTAGTCCTCCGCGATGCGCACGGGGTCCGTCGTGGTGATCAGCGTGGTGGCGGTGCCCAGCTGGATCTTCTCGGTCTGCGCCGCCAGGTGGGCCATGAGGATCGGCGGGTTCGCAGGCGCCACGAACGGCGGGTTGTGGTGCTGGCCCATGGCGAACACGTCCATGCCCACCTCCTCCGCCTTGCGAGCGATGGCCACGGTGGCCTTGATCCGCTCGTTCTCGGTGGGGGTCTTGCCGGTGGTGGGGTCCTGGGTCACGTCCCCGATGGTGAAGATGCCGAGTTGCATGTCGGCCTCCTTGGCTTGTGGTCGACGACGCCGCAGCGCGAGTGCCGCAGCTCCGTTCCGTAGGTCTTTCAAATTTGAACTACCTATATAATGCGCCGCCGCGGAGATTTATTCCAGGGAAAATATCCGGGTGTGGCGAACGGCACCCGGGCCTACAGTGGTGTCATGAGATCATCCATCGGGCGGCTGATCGCTCTCCTGGTCCTGTTTCTTGCGCTGACCGGGTGTTCGGGTCACTATCCCACGGACCCGCACGGGACACTCGAGCACGTGACCGACGGGGAACTCCGTGTGGGTGTCTCGCACAGTCCTCCGGAGACGGATCTCGGACCCAACCCACCCACGGGCACCGAAGTGGATCTCGTGCGGCAGTACGCCGAGACCGTGAATGCTCACGTCACCTGGACTCCCGGTGGCGAGGAGGATCTGGTCAAGCAGCTGAAGAACGGCCACCTGGACCTGGTCATCGGTGGACTCACAGAGGACAGCCCATGGGACACGGAGGTGGGCATCACCCGCGGTTACGCCGAATCCACCGACGAGTTCGGCGACACCCGGAAACACGTCATGGCGGTACGCAACGGGGAGAACGCATTCCTCATGGACCTCGAAGCATTCCTCGCCGACCATGGAGGCAGGTCATGAGCGCGCAACACCACCCGGTGGACGACGAGCAACTTCCGCCGGAGATCACCCGAGCGCTCACCCGGGCCGTGCGCCTGGAATGGCTCACCATCGGGACCCTCGCGGTCACGGTGATCCTCGTGTTCCTCGTGCTGGGGAACTCGCAGGCCATGAAGACGGCATGGGTCGAGGACCTGTTGTCCTTCATCCCGCCCATTGCGTTCCTGGTCGGCGTACGGATCACACGCCGCCCGGCCACCGCGAAGCACCCCTTCGGCCATCACCGCTCCGTGGGGATGGCCCACCTGGTCTCGGCCACCGCGCTGCTGGTCATGGGGACATATCTGATCGTCGACTCGGGCAGCAAACTCATCACGGCGGAGCACCCGTCCATCGGCGGGATCCAGCTGTTCGGCACCACGGTGTGGCTCGGCTGGTTGATGATCGGGGTCCTGGTTGTCACGGGCATCCCGCCGGTGATCCTGGGGCGCATGAAGTTGAAACTCGCGACGCCCTTGCACAACAAGGTGCTCTTCGCGGACGCGGACATGAACAAGGCGGATTGGATGACCTCCGCCGCGGCCACCGCGGGTGTGATCGGGATCGGCCTGGGGTGGTGGTGGGCGGACGCCGTAGCGGCCATCGTGATCGCCGTGTCCATCCTCAAGGATGGGATTACCAACCTCCGTGCGGCCGTGGCCGGGCTCGCGGATGCCCGTCCCACCACCGTGGACAACAAGAAGCCTCACCCGCTCAACGCGGACGTGGACGCCTTCCTCCGACAGCTGGAGTGGGCGCGCGTGGGCGCCGCACGCGTACGCGACGAGGGTCAGGTGTTCCAGGTCGAGGGATTCGTGGTTCCCCGCACCCCGGACGTCGCGACTCCCGATCGCCTGGACGCCGCCCGCAAACAGCTACTGGCCCTGGACTGGAAGATTCGCGACGTGGTGCTCATCCCCGTCAACACGCTTCCGCGGGTCCTGGAGGCCGAGGAGTTCGAGGGTCATTCGCACTAGATTGTTGAACAATCCTCCCGCGTGCGGCATTCTGGAACTCGGTACTGAGACGGAGGTCACGCATGACGGTCATCGATCTGAACAGCGACGTGGGCGAGTCGTTCGGCAACTGGCACATGGGCGACGACGCCGCCATCTTCCGTTCCGTCTCCTCCGCCAACGTGGCCTGCGGGTTCCACGCCGGGGACCCGGGCACCATGGCACAGACGTGCCGGGACGCGGTGGCCGCAGGAGTCACCGTGGGCGCCCACGTGGCGTACAGGGACCTGGCCGGTTTTGGCCGACGGTTCCTGGACTGCTCCCCCACAGAACTCGCCGATGACGTGCTCTACCAAATGGGTGCACTCGAGGCGATGGCGCGCTCGGCCGGCGCGACCATCGAATACGTCAAACCCCACGGGGCGCTGTACAACACGATCGTCCACCACGAGGCACACGCGCAGGCGGTCGTGGACGCGGTCAAGGCGTTCGGCGGTGACCTTCCGTTGCTGCTGCTGCCCGGTTCCGTGGCCCTGGACAAGGCCGAGCGGGCGGGATTGCGCGGGGTGGCCGAGGCATTCGCCGACCGCGGGTACACCCCCGAGGGCACGCTGGTCTCCCGCCGCGAGCAAGGCGCTGTGTTGCACGACGCCGCCCAGGTCACCGAGCGCATGATCTGCCTGGCCGAACACGGCACGCTGACCGCGGTGGACGGCTCCACGGTGCACATCGCCGCCGAGAGCATTTGCGTGCACGGGGACACCCCCGGGTCCGCAGCCATGGCCGCCGAGGTCCGCGCGGGTCTGGAGCGCGCGGGCATCACGATCCGGTCGTTCGTGTGAGCGGCCGCGACTCGACGACGCACGGTCCGGGCACCGCCCACGACGGCACGGGCGTGCCCTCCCCGGCCACTCCGCGAGCCGCCAACGTGACGCGGAGCGGATCCGGCGCGCCGCGCACCGCACCCCGGGACCGAGCCACCGCGCCTGCCACGTCCTCGTCGGCAGCATCCGACACGGCCACCCCGCCGCGGACGGGTCTGCGCTGGGCCGGCACGCGGGCCTTCCTGATCGAGTGCCCCTCGCTCGAGCACGTGATGCGGCTGCATGCCCACCTGAGTGCCCATCCGTACCCGGGTCAGCTCGATGTCCTGGCCGCCGCGGAGACCGTGTTGCTGACCTTCACAACTCCCGCCGCGGCGCGGAGGGCCGCGAGCGACGTCGTCGACATCCGGCTCGATTCCACCGAACCGGCCGCGGGTAAGGACGTGGCGATCGACGTGGTCTACGACGGCGAAGATTTGGCCGCCGTGGGAAAGCTGACCGGGCTCGGCGAGCGCGGCGTGATCGAGGCGCACACGGGAGCCGAATGGACGGCGGCGTTCGGCGGGTTCGCGCCGGGATTCGCGTACCTTGTGGCCGACGGCGATCCGCTCGAGGTGCCGCGCAGGGACTCGCCCCGTACCGCGGTGCCGGCCGGGTCCGTGGCGCTCGCGGGACGCTTCTCGGCCGTCTACCCACGGCGTTCCCCCGGGGGTTGGCAGCTGATCGGTCACACGGACGCGCCGCTGTGGGACGTGGACCGGGAGGAGCCCGCCCTGATCCGACCGGGTGACACCGTGCGCTACCGGGCGGTGCGCGAACTCGTGACGGTGTCCTCGGAAACGGCACTACCCGCGTCGCGCCGGGAGCGGAAACACGCCCTGATGATCGAGGATCCCGGGATGCAGTCGCTGCCCCAGGACCGCGGCAGACCCGGCCGAGGCGACCTGGGCGTGGTGGCCTCCGGCGCGGCGGACCGCGCGTCGGCCGAGCAGACCAACCGGTTGGTGGGCAACTCGCCCGAGGCCGCCGTGATCGAGACGCTGCTGGGTGGGCTGTCGGTCACGGCCCGCGGGCACCACGTACTGGCCCTCAGTGGCGCGCCCACTCCGGCCCGGATCGAGGGACCCCTCGGCGGACGCGCCGTCACGTGCCACGCTCCGTTCGCCCTGTACGACGGCGAACGCCTCACCCTGGGAGCCCCGGACAGAGGCCTGCGCACCTATCTGGCAGTGCGAGGTGGGATCGACGTACCCGAGGTGCTGGGGAGCCGCTCCTCGGATGCGCTCTCCGGGATCGGACCGGACCCGTTGAGCGCCGGTGACGAGCTCCCGGTTCTCAAGGCCGCCGCGGGCCGGACCGTGGGGTTGCCCGAACCGCCGGCGGTCACGCTTCCCACCCCCGGGGAGACCGTCACCCTGCGGGTGAGCCCGGGGCCCCGTGACGATTGGTTCACACCGGAAGCACTCGAGACGTTCACCTCGCGGGACTGGGTCGTGAGTGAGCAGTCCAACCGCGTGGGGGTGCGCTTCGAGGAACCCCCCGAGGGCCCGCCGCTCGAGCGTTCCCGCGAGGGCGAACTGGCGAGCGAGGGCGTGGTGGCCGGTTCCCTGCAGGTCCCCCACTCGGGGGTTCCCGTGCTCTTCCTGGCCGACCATCCCGTGACGGGCGGCTATCCCGTGATCGGGGTCGTACTTCCGGAGGACCTCCCCCTCGCCGCGCAGCTACCCCCGAGCAGCGCGGTCCGCTTCACGTTCACCGATCCGACCCACCCCGCATCCGACACCGCAGGAGACACACCATGAAGAAGGTCCTGATCGCCAACCGCGGGGAGATTGCGGTGCGGATCGCGCGGGCGTGCGCGGACGCCGGCCTGACCTCGGTGGCCGTGTACTCCGAACCTGACGCCGATGCCTTCCACGTGCATATGGCCGACGAGGCCTACGCCCTGCCCGGTTCCGCCTCCGCGGACACCTACCTGCATATCGACCGTCTGCTCGCCGTGGCCTCCCGTTCCGGCGCGGACGCCGTGCACCCGGGCTACGGGTTCCTGTCCGAGAACGCGGACTTCGCGCAGGCCGTGGCGGACGCCGGCCTCACCTGGATCGGTCCGTCCGCCCGGGTCATCCGCGAGCTGGGCAACAAGGTCACCGCCCGGGCCATCGCCGTGCGCGCCGGCGCTCCCCTGGTTCCCGGCACGGACGGTCCCGTGGACGACGCCGCTGCGGCCCGGTCATTCGCCGAGGAGCACGGACTGCCCATCGCCATCAAGGCCGCCTTCGGCGGTGGTGGTCGTGGGATGCGCGTGGCCAGGACCATGGACGAGATCGACGCGGCGTTCGAGGCGGCGGTGCGCGAAGCGACGTCGGCGTTCGGGCGGGGCGAATGCTTCGTGGAGCGTTTCCTGGACAAGCCCCGCCACGTGGAGGCCCAGGTCGTGGCAGACGCCCACGGTTCCGTGATCGTGGTGGGCACGCGTGACTGCTCACTGCAACGGCGGAACCAGAAGCTCGTGGAGGAGGCCCCTGCGCCGTTCCTGACCGATGAGCAGCGCACGACGATTCATGAATCCGCGCGCGCCATCTGCCGGGAGGCCGGGTACACCGGGGCGGGCACGGTCGAGTACCTCGTGGCCCCGGACGGGCTGATCTCCTTCCTGGAGGTCAACACGCGGCTGCAGGTGGAACACCCCGTCACGGAGCAGACCGCGGGCGTGGACCTCGTGCGGGAACAGTTCCGCGTGGCCGACGGGTTGGCGCTGAGCCTCACCGAGGACCCGTCACCGAACGGGCATGCGTTCGAGTTCCGACTCAATGCGGAGGACCCGGCCCTCGGGTTCCTCCCCACTCCCGGCGCGGTGGAGGCGTTCGAGGCGCCCACGGGCTCGGGGGTGCGCATGGACACCGGCGTGCGTTCCGGGTCCGTGGTGCCCGCCGAGTACGACTCCCTGCTGGCCAAACTCATCGTGTGGGGCGAGGACCGGCAGCAGGCCCTCGTACGCTCGCGCGCCGCGCTGCGGGAGCTCGTGATCCGCGGGGTGCCCACAGTGGTCCCGTTCCACCGGGCGGTCCTGGAGGAGCCAGCGTTCACGTCCCCGGACGGGATGGGGGTGTACACCACGTGGATCGAGGACGAGTTCACACGCAAGCTGGAGGCCTCCCCGTACGTGGCGCCCGGGGCCGGCGAGCGCACCACGGTCACGGTGGAGATCGACGGGCGCGCCCATCAACTGGGCCTGCCCGCAGACCTTGCCGCCGCCCTCCTGGGTGGCGGATCCGTCGCAGGTTCCGGGTCCGCTTCGGCATCCGGGGGCGCCGAATCGCGCTCCGGTGAGACCGCGGGAGCGGGAGCAGAAACCGGGGCGGCGTCGTCGCCCAATGCGGACTCGGCAGGAACGAGCCTGGTGGCGCCCATGAACGGGACGGTCGTGACGTGGGCCACGCAAGACGGCGCCGAGGTGGCCGAGGGCGACACCGTCCTCACGCTGGAGGCGATGAAGATGGAGACGCCCGTCCGCGCTCATCGCTCCGGCACGCTGACCCGGGCGGACCTGGCGGAGGGGTCCGCAGTGCGCAAGGGGCAGACGCTGGGAGAGATCGCGTGACGGCCGTCGAGCCGCGTGAGAACGCCCAGGCGAGCGCCCACGCGGCCCGGCAGTTGCGCGCCCGCATCTCGAACGGCCAACTGCCCCCGGGAGCGAAACTCTCGGAACAGGCCGTGGCCCGAGAGCTGGGGGTCTCGCGCAACACCTTGCGCGAGGCGTTCACCATGTTGGCGGCGGAGCGCCTCGTGGATCGGATCGCGCACCGGGGTGTGTTCGTTGCACAGCCCGACGCCGACGACGTCCGCGACCTCTACGCCGCCCGCTGCGTCCTGGAGCCGGGCACCGTGCTGTGGGGTGCGCCCGATCCGCAGTCGCTGTCCCGGCTGAGTGCGCTCACCACCTCGGCGCTCGCCGCCCGGGATGCCGGGGACGTGACGGCCATGGCGGATGCGAACCAGGGCTTCCACCGGGAGCTCGTGGCGTCGTCCGGTTCGGCGGAGCTGGTCGCGGTCATGGATCTGTTGTCGGCGCGGATGCGGCTGGTGTTCCACGCGATGTCCACGGATCCGCAGTTCCACGCGCGCTACGCGGTGCGCAATACCCAGGTGCTGCGATCCCTCGAGTCCGGCGACCGTGACCGGGCCATGCACCTACTCAGGGAGTCCCTGACCGCGGCACGGAACGAGATCCTCGCGCACCTGACCTGACGGTTCGGGTGGGCGGGATCAGGACCAGAGCTTCGCGAGGCCCGCCAGGGAGTTCCACGCGAGATACACCGTGAGCAGCCAGGCGAGGACACCCACCACGAGCAACCACACCGGGTAGCGGTAGCCGTGCAGCAGATCCCTGCGACGCCATGCGACCCACAACAGGATGGCGAAACCGAAGGGCAGGATCAGGGCGTTGAAGGCACCGGCGAAGATGAGCAGGGTCTGCGGTGCCTGGCCCAGGAAGAAGTAGACCACCGCGCACACCGCGATGAAGGCCACGGTGAGCAGGTTCCGGGTGCGCGGCTTGCCCTGGGACGAGGTCACGAAGGAGATGGACGTGAACGCGGCCCCGATGACCGAGGTCAGCGCCGCGGCCCACAGCACCACACCGAAGATCCGTACACCGATCTCACCGGCCGCGGCACCGAAGGCCTCCGCCGCCATGTTGTCGCTCGTGAGGGAGACGCCGCCGGCCACCACGCCGAAGATCGCGAGGAACAACAACACACGCATCACGCACGTGACCAGGATGCCCAGCACGGAACTGCGCGTGATCTCCCGGACGCTCTCCACACCGGTGACTCCCGAGTCGATCATGCGGTGCGCGCCGGAGTACGTGATGTACCCGCCCACCGTGCCGCCGATCAGCGTGGTGATCACCAGAAAGTCGATCCGCTCCGGCAACACCGTGTTCTTCAGCGCCTCCCCCACGGGCGGAGCCGCCACGATGGCCACGTACAGCATGAGCAGGATCATGACGGCGCCCAACAGCACCACGATGCGGTCCAGCGCGAGTCCCGCGCGCTTCGAGAGGAAGATCAACACGGCGATCGCGGCGGAGATCCCCCCGCCGATCTTGGGATCCAGGCCCAACATGGCGTTGAGGCCCAGACCGGTTCCCGCGATGTTGCCGATGTTGAAGACCGCACCGCCCAGGAAGACCAGCGCCGCGAGCACCGCCCCGGCACCGGGCAACACCCTCCCGGCCAGTTCCTGCGCCCGGCGACCCGAGATCCCGATGACCCGCCACACGTTCAGCTGCACGGCGATGTCCACGAGGATCGAGATCAGGATGGCGAACGCGAAGGCAGCGCCCAACTGCACCGTGAAGACGGTGGTCTGGGTGATGAAACCGGGCCCGATGGCACTCGTGGCCATGAGGAACATGGCCCCCAACAGGGCACTGCGGTGCCCGGTGGTGCGCTGGGGCGTTTTCCCGCCCTCGGTCACGGACTCGCCGGGCTGCGGGCTGGGACTGACAGAGGACATGCTTCCATCCAAGGGGTCACGTGAGCGGGGACACATTCGTGCAATGAAGGCATCCTATAGGTTGTTCAACAATCTGCCCAGCGAACCGTCGGACAACTGACGGCGCGGCGGCAATGTCCGAGGCATCCCCAGACCATGCCCGAGATTCTGGGTAGCGAAAAGCCACTTCGGACGGACCGAAGTGGCTTCTCGATGCCTCGATTTCCATTAACGGCTTCGCGCTGCCTCAGCAGTTGAGGAGCGGCTCACCCTCCGCGGGTGCGGCGCGCTCAGCGCAGGATCGGCAGCTGCATGGGATAGCGGTACACCACGCCCCGGCCGGCCCTGACCGCGGCCATGATGTGGCACACGAGCAACAGGACCCAGTACGCGGCGATCAGCAGCAACCCCACGGGCGAGAGGATCACCGTGAACAGCAGGACCCAGCCCACCAGGTTGACGAGCCACATGGTCACGTTGAAGTTGAACGCGCCCGCGGCGGCCGACCGCAGGAACGGGCTCTTGTCCTTGTAGATGAACCACACGATGAGCGGGCCCAGGAAGCCGAGCCAGCCCACGGAGACGATCGCGGCGATCGGGCCCGCGAGGTGGGTCAGCACGGCCACGGTGCGCTCGTCGTCCCGGGGCCCGGAGGAACCCGCGCGGTAGCCGTTGGGACCCTGGGCGTGCGGGCCGCCCTGGGCGTACTGCTGGCCGCGAGGGTCGGGCCCGCCGGGGCCCGTGGGTCCCTGCGAGCGGTAGTCGGGACGCGGTTGCTGCGGTTCGTAGCTCATGTCATCTCCGTGGTGTCCGAGCCGGGAAAGCTCACTGGTCGTGTCCTGGCTCCAGCCTAGGCGGAGGCGCCGTCCGGCACGGAGGGGTTATCCGCAGTCTCAGGGAGAGGTTTCTCCCCGTCGGATGCCGCGGCACGGGCGCTGTGCTTGCCGCCGCCGGCGGAGCCGCGCAGACCCACCCACTTGTCGTAGCCCCAACCGCCCAGCACACCCACGAGCAGGGCGAGGGCGAGCATGACGAACAGCCCGATCAGCCCGGTGGTCAGACCGGCCTCCGGGATCGCGTCGAAGAACAGCGCGGAGCGGATGGACGTGAAGATGTGATGCAAGGGCTCGATCGGGGCGATCGCACGGAAGAATCCGGGAACCGCCTCCAACGGGACCACGGCGCCCGCGGAGGGCAGGCCCATGAAGACGAGGTAGACCAGGCACAGCAGCATCCCCACGCTGCCGCCCACGGAGATCAGCGCCAGGACGATGGCCGAGACCGTGGACATCGCGAGCCACCCGAGCAGGAACACGAGCAGCCCGTGGGGAACGGGCATGCCCACGGCGGAGGCCACCCACATCATGAGCGCGGAGGCCGGGGCGGCCGCGACCACGAACGTCAGCCACTTCATGAGGTAGCCCACGGGGCGGGGCAGCACGGCCCGCTCGTAGTCCTTGAAGAACGGCCCCATCTCGAACGGGGCCATGCCCATGCGCCCATCCATGAGCAGATTGAGCGCCACGGAGCCGGAGAAGCCGACCACCAGCAGCAGGATCGAGTAGTAGAACGCGCTCATGCCCAGGGCGGTGCCCTCGGGGAGGTCGTTGTATGCCTTGGACACCATATTCACGGGGTCCTTGAGGGTGTCCTTGGCCACCGAGCTGACGGTGGGTGAGAGCTCCTTGGCGATCTGCTCGGCGGAGCCCTCCTGGGACTTCTGCACCTGCTGCGCGAACTGCTGGACCTCGGGCCCGCCCTGCGCGGCCTGGCGCTGGAGCTGCTGGGACTGCTGCTGCTGGGACTGCTGCAGCTGCTGGAGCACCTTGTTGTAGGCCTGGTCCTCGGCGGGTGCCACGGAATCCGTGAGCTGCTCGCCGAGCTTCTTGCTGGCCTCGCGCACACCGGGTTCCACGGCGCCCGTGGCCAGTCGGGTGCCCAGGGACCCGGCCTGGGGGTCCGTGTAGACCGTGACCTCGGGGCGCGCGGCGTTATCCCGGGTGAGGGACCCCTCGATGAGACTCACGGTGTCCTCGGAGAAGGACTCGGGCACCACCACGGCGGCGTAGAGCTCACCGCGATCCAACTGTTCCCGTACCTCGTCGATGCTGAGCTGCCGGAGGTCGATCTTGTCCTCCTCCGCGGCCTTGTCCGCGAACTTCTGGACGAGGTCCTTGCCCAGGTTCTCCTGGCTGGCCTTGCCGTCGGCCTGGGGCACCTCCGCGCCCTTGTCCTGGTTGACCACGGCAATGGGGAACTCCTTGAAGTGCTTGTCCGGGCTGGACAGGCCTCCCAGGTAGAGGGCGGTGCCGATCACGCCCACGGCGATGATCGCGAGCATGGGCAGCAGCCAGAACCCGACCTGGCCGAAAGGCCGTCCGAGTCGGGCCCGGAGGGAGTGGGCGGAAGCGTGTTTGGGTGTCACAGGTTTCTCCTGGCGCGAGGAATGCACGACGTGTCTGGGGTTCCTGATCACGATACACTGATGTATCGAGATGTGAAGACGAGGCGATGGATACGTGAGCAACCAGACAGACGCACCCGCTGCGGACCTCTCGGAGGGCACGCGGCCCGTCACGAATGACCCTGCCACACAGCAGGCCGCGGGGGACAGGCGTTCCCGCAGCGCCACGCGGCTCAAACTGATCCGCAGCGCCCCGGCCGTCTTCGCGCGGCAGGGGATCGACGGCGCCTCGGTGAGCGACCTGTGCGCGGCCGCCGGTTTCACGCGCGGTGCGTTCTACTCCAACTTCGAGTCCAAGCGGGAACTCGCGATCCTCGCGTTCGAGGACCTCGCCACCCAGCTCGTGGACACCCTCGGCACGGAGCTGGACCACTGGCTCGGCTCGGGACTGGACGTAGAGGACGTGGTCACCCGCATCATCGAGGGCGTGACGGACCAGGTGGCCAACGTGAACCAGCAGGCCCTGCGCGTGGAACTGTCCCTCGCGGCGTTCCGCTTCCCCGAGGTGCGCCAGCAGATGGCACCCATCCGCGCGCGGGTCTACCACGCCATCGAGCAGGCCCTCGTGCGGGTCGCGCAGACCCAGCGCCTGGAGTTCCTGGTCTCCCCCGGGGACGTGGCCCGCATGCTGCTCACCAGCTACTCGGGCCAGCTCGCGGACCACATGGCCATGGGCGGCTCCGGGCACGGCGCGCAGCAGGTGATCCCCACCATGTGGCTCGCGTTCACGCGCCCCGCCTGATCCCCGACCCCCTGCTCCTCGGGGTGCTCGTCCTGTTGGTGGTATTCCGCAGTTCCGAGCAACTGGCGATCGTCTACGGATTGGCCGTGACGGATACGTTCCTGCTGACCGCCACGCCGTTCTTGGTCTACGCGCACCCCAACACGGCGTCCATGCCGCTGGCGCTGAGCGAGAACGCCCAGTTCAACAGGGTCATCCACGAGAAGGTGTTCATCGCGCACGGTTCCCGCCAACGTCCCGCACATGGCACCTCAGGACGCAGTCACGGTGGATCGCACGGGTGCGGACTCCGATCACAGCACCCAGTTGACCCTGCACTACGGGTTCCTGGACGACCCGGACGTCCCCGCCGGCCCGCGGATCGCGCGTGACCAGGGGGTGGACATCGCCCCGGACATCGCCCCCGGCGGTCCCGCCGCCGCGGGGCGACCGGGGGCGATCGAACGCGAGCCGGACGGACCGGTCACACCACGAACGGCAACACGAACAACATGG
>NZ_LZMM01000045.1:0-1155 GCF_001665945.1 Kocuria sp. ICS0012
GCTGTTCGACATGATCTGACCAGTCTCCCTGCCCGCAACCACGGGCGACAGGACGACTCCCAGAACCACCGGACCTACAAAACGGGGTCAGCCCGCCATCAAGGAGCAACATGCCCAATGTCTTCGGTGTCAGCAATGAGATGCTCTAGGTGCTCACTGCAGAGCTTGAAAGATCCGCACCCCCCCTCCAAGCTAGTGTCACATCAGTCGCGCAAGTGGCGCACTTACTGAACACTCAGATGATGGAGCTAGTGTTGAGCCATGAATCAGATCGCGAATACAACGACTCGAGCGATGATGCACGGGATCGCGGTGGGAGCCACGGGGGACACCACAGCACTGAAGAGCATGAGTCGCAATCTGGGCCAGATCAAAATCGTAGAGACAGCTTGGATCGACGTGGGGAATCATCTATCACGTCAGATGAAGCGCCAACAGGGGAAGACGACCTCTTCACAGACGACCCAGAGAACGCGCGAATCCTCCAGAGGCAAGTAAGCCTCGCCAGGTTTAGTGGACCCCTGCCTGACCCTCATACTCTTGCTGGATATGGCAACATCTCCCGCGACTTTCCGGACCGTATCGTCTCCATGACAGAAGCTGAGGTCTACAGCAAGACGAACGCCGTCCGCAAGCTGTCATCCGCAGAAGCATATGCAGTCCGAACAGGCGCAACGACTGTACTTCTTGTATCTATCCTGGGGCTCAGCGCGGCAGTGGTACTGATCGTCCTTGGGTATCCAGTAGCTGCTCTTGCAGCAGCCCTTCCCGCCATCCTCCAAGGTGTGGCCTCATTCGTTAATGCCCTCCGCAGCACAAAGGACCGCGAGGAAACGAGCGACAACGAACGATCGCCCTTACTCGAAGACGAATAGACCAATGTCGGCGGGCGCACCTTCTGACGCCATAAGTCCAACTGAGACCGCACCTACGGGGGCATTATTCGTGACGCTCCATGAAACTCTCCGCAGCCGGGAACCTTCCGCTTCAAGGCTTCCCACCACGTGGCGGCCTTCTCTCAGTCCACAATGAAGGGACTGCTGCACTGGTAGGTGACGGGGTGGGTCAGGCTGCCTGAGCGGTAACTGTGGTCATGATGGTCTCGTATTCGATGGGGGTCAATCGGTCCAGGGCTGCCTGTCGGCGCCGGCGGTG